>NZ_JBLZFZ010000056.1:0-45328 GCF_050753385.1 Pantanalinema rosaneae CENA516 | reverse complement strand
AGATGTGTATAAGAGACAGGTGGG
Source organism: Pantanalinema rosaneae CENA516 (assembly GCF_050753385.1). Lineage (NCBI taxonomy): Bacteria > Bacillati > Cyanobacteriota > Cyanophyceae > Leptolyngbyales > Leptolyngbyaceae > Pantanalinema > Pantanalinema rosaneae. The sequence goes on along the minus strand of NZ_JBLZFZ010000056.1, from coordinate 45,304 downwards.
GGAGGTGGGGGAGATGGAATAGGCTAAGGGCAGGATTACGGTTAATGATGGTGGTGGTAGCGGCGGAAATTGGCACCGTAGGTGGCTAACAGATGATCCGGGGAGAGGGCATACTCAGGAGAACCGGAGCAGATCAGCGATCGATTAATGCAAAGCACATGATTGCAGGTCTGGCTGACCATATCCAGATCATGGGAAACCTGCACCACCGTCCAGCCTTCTTCCCACATGAGTTGCTTGAGTAACTCCTGAAACTCGGCTTCTCCATGCACATCGACTTCCGCAAAGGCTTCGTCTAACACCAGCAAGCGACGGGGGGAAACCAGGCAATAGGCTAATAGCATCCGTTTCAGTTCGCCGCCACTTAGAGTGCCGATCGCTTGTCGGCGCAGATGCAGGATGTTCATTCGGTGCAGGGCGGTATGAATGGCAGCGGCTTTTTCGGGGTTGGGTAAAAACGGCAGATGATGCGCGATCTGGTGGGGAGTCCAGCCTAAACCGACTAATTCAGCCACGGAAATGGGAAAGTTGCGATCGAACAGCAGGTTTTGCGGGATATAGCCGATCTGGGGCTGGAAGCGACCTAACCGAGCGAGGGGACGACCAAAAATTTCGATCGTGCCGGTTGTGCGAGGGAGGAGTCCTAAGATGGCCTGGACTAAGGTACTTTTTCCTGCTCCGTTCGGCCCGACGATCGCCACCGACGTACCGGGTAGCAACTCAAAGGAAACGTCTTGCAGGATCAGGTGTTGTCCCCGCCGCACACTTAAATGTTGCACGTTAACCACCGGAATTGCCTCGGGGTGAGAGGGGAGGGGAGCGCGATCGGGAAAGACGGATTCTGAACTCATGATGACGGGCAAGGCAGGAATGGATGATGGAAAGGACTGGACTGGAGGCAACAACGAGCTACTGCTGAAATGCGGTTTCCAGCTTTTTCAGGTTTGCTTGCATCACCGTGAAGTAGTATTCGGGGGCAAGTTGTCCGGCTTCCAGGGAATCGAGCGGATATACGGTTAACTGCAAATCCTGAGATAGGTTGCTTACCAAGCGATTATCGACACCGGGCTCACTAAAAATCGCTTTGATATTGTATTGCTCAACTGTTTTCACGACCTGTTGCACATCCTGGGGAGACAGTTGATCGTCTGGGATCTGGACAACTGCCACCTGCTGAAGCTGATAGCGTTTTGCCAGGTAGGGAAAGGCATCATGGAAGGTAATGAACTTGCGATCGCGGTAGGGTTGTAATCGCTGGGCAAATTGCCGATCTAAGTCCGCTAGTTTTTGTAAATAGGCGGTGGCATTGGCTTGATAGGTGTCTCGGTTAGCGGGATCAGCCGCAATTAAGCCATCGCGAATATTCTCTACCTGCTTTTGGGCGAATACCGGATCGAGCCAGACATGGGGGTTGCCCTCGGCATGAGTGTGACCAGCCTGTTGCTTCGTATGCTGGTCGTCCGAGTGGTCATGGTCATGGTCATCTCCAATCGGCTGCACGATCGCGGATGTCTCTCCAAGCGTGGAAATCCCTTGACTGGCATCGATCACTTTTAGGTTTTGGTTCTCAGCACTTTTGAGGGTATTATCCAAAAACTCTTCAATGCCTAAGCCATTTTTGACTACCAGATCTGCCTGGGCGATTGTGGTCACGGCAGCGGGAGTGGATTGATAGTCATGTACCTCTGTCCCTGGCGGAATCAAGATCTCGACCTGGGCTGCCTCGCCTGCCACTGCCTTAGTAAACAGATAAACTGGCAGAAATGTCGTCACGATCCGTAACTTTTTGGCTTCCGCCGCCATTTGAGCTGGATTACTGGCTTGATTTGGGGGAGGAACGGTTGGGGTAGCACAGCCTCCTACCACCATCAATGCCGACAGGAGCGGGGAGACGACAAGGCGATTCAACGTGGGGTGAGGCATAGAACGCTTCTGGAACAGTAGAAAACTTTAAGGATGAGACTCATTCTCATTTTAGAATGAGTATTATTCTAAACGATGGCAGGGCGATCGCTGCATCCGGCGGGTGGAAGTCACTAGAAAAACAAAAAGACCAGCGTTGCGGCTGGTCAGCGAAATATCTACGTTGTTCTCTCAGTGGAGGAACCCCATCTGCGCGTTCCCAAACATGCAGCGGGCTTCTTATGTTATTAATCCCCCATCTGGACGTATTGTAACAAGATACACAAACTTTTTTTGACAAAACTTCATCATTTCCTGACAGAATCTCTACCATGTTGAGGATGTCCCCAGATGACGCGCTCATGTTTGTAGACGGTCATTCCCGGTTTTGCCCCTTTGGGTTTGTAGACATGTTTAGGCTCTGTATACACCACCGGAACTTGCTCACTCTGACGGGCACGACTGTAGTAAGCCGCTAGATTCGCCGCAAACTGGCGATCGCTCTCGTCCGGTATGTCTCCCGGATTAAACCGCAGTAACACATGGCTACCGGAAATCTCTTGACTATGAAACCAGAGGTCATAATCCCCCGCAATCCGAAAAGTAAGTTGATCGTTCTGGCGGTTGTTCCGGCCGACTAAAACCTCTAGCCCATTCGGTGTGTGATAGCGATAGGGTTGGCTTTGGGCATCGGCTGACTTGCTATCACTACTCCCTCGATAGTCTGGATCATCCAGGTAGCGTTGCTGGATCAATTCTTCCCGGATTTCGCTCAACACTTGTAGATCTTCGGCGGTCTGGTAATCGCTTAATTCCACTATTTCCGCTTCAATTTGCTCTAAATACTCGATTTCGGCATTCACCTCTGCCAGCAATGGCTCGATCGCCTGTCGGGTTCGTTTGAGCTTCTGATGTCGTTTATATAATGCCTGGGCATTCTGAACCGCATTTTTCTCGGGATTGAGCGGAATCGTGACGGGTTCTCCAGTGGCAAAGTCGGGTAAGTTGATCGTGGTCATGCCGGGTTGCCACAGGTGTAAGTGTGCCATCAGTAGATCGGCTTGCTGCCGCGATCGGTCTGCCTGATCGGATTGCTGCAAGCGATCGTGGAAGCCATTGGCTTTTAGCCGCAGTTTCTCCAGCACCGTTTGCAGTTTTTGACTGATCTGATGCCGCCGTTGGACAAACTCCTGGCGATCGCGGTGGTCGGCGTAGTAGCGATCGATGGCTTCCTGGATGCTGGTCACTGGTTGGCTGACATGCCACCCGACTACGGTATATCCCGCATCTGTCCATCCCGGTTGGAAGTTACCCGTTTCGATGATCTGTAACCATTCCTGCCAGCGCTGGAATAGTCGTTGCCACTCGGCGATCGTTAAGGTATCTGTGGGGCGATCTGGATCCAGTTCAGCCATTTGTACCATCGACAACACCAGAGCAGAACTTAGACCGCGATAGGTTTTGACTAAATTTCGCCGTAGGGTGCCGGGGACAAGACTAATCCGCTCCCGCCAGCGATCGTAGGATTCGCTCAAACTAGGAATCGGATCGGTTAGTTTAGGCGGAATTTCATAAGGCTGCCCCGTTTGGATGGGACGCACACTGGACTGCTGACTACTCACCTGATGAGCGGCAGTAACAATCTGATTCTCCGCGTTTGCCAGAATCACGTTACTGTATTTGCCCATGATCTCAAGATAGAGATGCCATAACGCCGGATCACCCGGACGACGACCAAACTGGAGGTCTAATACCCGTTCCCATGGGGCGATCGGCGCGATCGCAATCAAGGCTAAATTGCCAATTTGATGGCGCAGTTGTTGACTGAAGGTAAAGGTATCCGGAGTGCGTGGCGGTGGTGGGCTAATACATAATCGGGCAGCCTGGGGATGCCAGGACACTAACAACCAGCCCCGGTGTTCCAGGGTACGCAGACCTAAATATAGGGTATGGCGATCGCGTTGATAGACTTGCTCCAACCGGGCGGGCACCCAATGGGCTCGCAGGTCGGTACAAATTGCCATTAAGGTCGTGAAATCAACAGGTTGCACAGTAGAAGGGGGCGAGATCGCTCAAAATAGTTCAGGACAGCGTTAGATGCCAGAAAGGCGTTAAAAGATCGTTGAGATCGCAAAAAATCAGCTTGATTCTCAAGTTTCGGTTGTTAGACCCGATTTTTATAGACTACGATCGCAATACTCACTTCCAGTCTTTGCGTCTGAAGGACTGGCGATAGGGGCAGGTCGCTCCCTATAACGATCAACGCTCACTGTTACTCCTCATTAATTTACGTCATCAGCCGTTATGGATATCAAGCTGATTAATATTGGATTTGGCAACATCGTGTCTGCCGGTCGGGTCGTTGCCATTGTTAGCCCCGAGTCTGCTCCGATTAAGCGGATCATTACGGATGCTAGGGACAGCAAGCAATTGATTGATGCAACCTATGGTCGCCGCACCCGAGCCGTGATTATTACGGATTCCGGTCATGTCATTCTATCCGCAATCCAACCCGAAACTGTAGCGAATCGCTTTGTCGTCACGAAGGATACGCATGGAGAAGATTAGACCAATAGCGCTATACAGGGGGGAAACCCTAAGAGATGATTAATAAATCATTGTCTTTAGTTTGGGAACCGTGGGAATTATGGGCAGATTAGTGGTTTTAACAGGACCGAGTGGAGTGGGGAAGGGCACTCTCGTTCGGGCGTTACTTGCCCGTCACCCCGAACTGTATGTCTCCGTATCAGCGACCACTCGCCCTCCCCGATCGGGGGAAATTGATGGAGTGAGCTACCACTTTGTCAGCCGGAATACCTTTGAGCGGATGATCGCCAATGGGGATTTGCTGGAATGGGCAGAGTTTGCTGGCAACCTCTATGGCACTCCCCGCGCCATGGTAGAAGCTCAGATCAGCCAGGGCAATTGGGTGATTTTAGAAATTGAACTGGAGGGAGCGCGACAAATTCGCCAAACGTATCCCGAGGCATTGCGGATTTTTATCTTGCCACCCTCGTTACCCGAATTAGAATTCCGCATTCGCAACCGGGGGCAGGATACGGAGGATGCGATCACCCGTCGGTTAGCCCGCGCTAAGGCAGAAATTGATGCGGCGAATGAATTTGATATTCAGATTGTCAACGATGATTTTGACAAAGCCCTCGATCGGATTGAATCGGCATTGTTTGCCACAGCCGCTCGCTAATATCGATTAGGGCAGGGCGAATCGCTCAGAAGTACAGCTAAAACAGCATTGTAGCTATTACTGTCTGTATGGTTCGCCCCTATGAACGGCTCAGAATTTGATTAAGCGTTCAGCCAACGTGCCGCATCCTTCGCGTGATAGGTCAGGATCAGATCCGCCCCCGATCGCTTAAAGCTGGTTAAGGTTTCCATTACCACCCGTTGCTCATCAATCCAGCCATTTAAAGCGGCGGCTTTGATCATGGCGTATTCGCCAGACACGTTGTAGGCGGCAACCGGGAGATTGGTGGCTTCCTTCACCCGCCAGATAATATCCATGTATGCCAGCGCGGGTTTCACCATCAGCATATCTGCCCCTTCGGCAATGTCCAGGGCAATTTCCTTCAGGGCTTCCCGTCCATTGCCGGGATCCATTTGGTAGGTGCGGCGATCGCCAAACTGAGGGGTGGATTCTGCCGCATCCCGGAAGGGTCCGTAGTAAGCAGAAGCATACTTCGCGGCATAGGACAGGATCGGGATATCCTGGAAACCAGCTTCATCTAAGCCTTCCCGAATTGCCATGACAAATCCATCCATCATGCCGGACGGGGCAATGATATCCGCTCCGGCTTTTGCCTGGGAGACGGCCGTTTTCTTTAATAGCTCCAGCGTGGGATCGTTGAGCACCCGTCCGGTTAAGTCACCGACTTCCAAGTAGCCACAGTGACCGTGGGAAGTATATTCACACAGGCAGGTATCAGCTACCACGATCAGGTCAGGAACCGCTTCTTTAACCGCCGTAGCCGCTTTCTGGACAATGCCACAGTCATGCCATGCTCCCGTGGCATCGGTATCCTTATCGGCGGGAATCCCAAACAAAATGATGGCGGGAATGCCGAGGTCGTAAACTTCTTTGGCTTCTTCTACGATTTTGTCGATCGATAATTGGAAGACCCCCGGCATGGAGCGCACTTCAGTCGCGATCGCTTCACCCGGTACTGCAAACAACGGGTAGATCAGGTCGCTGGTAGTCAGTACGGTTTCGCGCACCATCCGGCGCAGTTGAGGATGGGTACGGAGACGACGTGGGCGATGAACTGGAAACATAGGCTTAAACTAAGCGAGAATTTTCAAGGATCGCGTTGCGGCAAACAACAAAATTGTTTCGATTCTTAAAAGTCTCCCACGTTCTGTTGCCTGTCTTCGCACTCTTTACATTACGTTCTGTTGCAGAAAGTTATGACTGCTGAATCTGATGTTCTGGCAATCAATCACTCCTTTTACCGAGCCTTTGAGAAAAAAGACTTGGAGGCGATGACTACGATCTGGTCGCATGGGACAGATTGTATCTGCATCCATCCGGGGCGCAATGCTTTGCGAGGCTGGGAGGCAATTCGATCGTCCTGGGAGAAAATTTTTCGGGGGACTGCCTATCTGGAGATTGAAACCGAAATTTTGCGACTAGAAATTAGTGGGGATTTGGCTTATGTTGTCTTAACGGAGACTGTGCTTCAGGTAGCGGCAGGTCGCCAAGTACGGGCAGTCTCGATCGCGACTAATTTGTTTGAATTAATGGGGGGCAACTGGTATTTGGTTCATCACCACGGTAGCCCGATTATTAGTTGAATGGAGTTGAATTTCAGCCATTTAACCGCCGCTCACGGGTGGAATTAACACTACTTCATCGCCGGATTGCAAGACTGTATCGGGTTCAACAAATTGAAGATTAATCCCAAAGCGGGTGAGATCTCGCCATTCTGCCAGTTGGGGATGCTCGGCAATCAAGCGATCGCGCACAGCCATCACTGGAGTTCCGGGTGGTAAGTCCATCTGTAACTCTGGGACTCCATAGACCTCCTGATAAGCCGCAAACAGCTTAACTGTGACTGCGATCGTCGTTGCTTCAGCCATATCCTGCTCAAACCAAAAAAATTAGCTAATTTAACTCTCACTATAAAAGGTAGACGGCTTATGGGAGCGCTAGTCTCCGTTGACCATCTACCTATTTTGATCTGCAATGCCACAAGGTTTAGAGCAGCCGTCTCAGGTCATCATCCATGATTGTTGCAATGATTTCAGGATCAATGGATGATTAAACCTCAGCCCTCAAGCCTTATTGAGCCGTACCGCTTTGTTCTAAACGACCTGCACCGCCTTGACCCGGCACAGCCTGGGTGTTGGGATCAACATCATTCCGCACACCAGAAGCGGCTTGGTTCGGCAGCATGTTGTTCACCCCGGATGACGGACGATTCATATTTTGCTGATTGCTACGGAAATCAGGGGCGTTAGAATCCTGTTGTTGGAGTGAGGGATTGGAGTAGTTCGGTTGTTGTTGCACCCCAGGGATATTCTGGCTGCTGCGACGCATCATTCCCGGAGGACAGCTTCCTGTGTCCGCCAGACGATTGTCGGTGCCGTAGGTGGCAGGGTTAGCGGGATTCCCTACTGCACTGGTTTGGTTGGGAATGCTGCTGCCCATCTGGTTAGAACTGGTATAGCCCGTAGAGCGAGAGCCAGTATTGTTGGCGGTCATGCCAAAGCCCGTTTGATTATCGAACCGTCGGGAGGCTTCTACCATCTGCCGCGCTTGACCACCAGCCGTTGCCCCACCATACGCTAGAACGTTACCACCAATGGTAGAGGCATGTTCATGTCCGGTAACCCCGCCTTGCTGATAACCATTGGGACTATATCCCCATTCCCTGCCGTAGCTGGTGCTTTGGTTGTAGAAACCTTGTTGGCGATCGAAGGTGTTGGCTTGAGTCCCCAGATTAGTCGGATTCGTCACCGTGTTTGCTGACGTACCCATTTCACTGGTATTGGTCCCCATTTCAAATGAATTGGTAGCTCGTCTGCGATTACCACTTTCATTGTAGAAGCGGCGTTGTTGCTCGATCGATAGGTTTTGGGTTGTACCACTCATGCTGCTGGGGTATTCACCACCCATACCACCAGCACCACCACCAACTCCCTGATTGATTACTGAACCATTGGTGCCACTGACATAGGAACCCTGATCAATATTGCTGCGAGGATCAGCCTGATTAGGGAAGTTTTGAGTCGAAGGCTGTAGCGCTTGTCCAGCCATCGAGCTAGACTGCATGTTACTGCTCATAGGTACGCAGTCTGCTGGATATTGGCTACCACCGGATTGGGCGGAGTTGCCAGGGTTTGTCATCTGAGCCAGAGCCGGTAGACCCAGGAAGGTGCTAGCAGTAACCACACTAACGAAGGCGGTCATTTTCTTAGCTAGATTTAGATTAGTTTTTGTACGCATCGATAGCTCCTTTAACTGCTGCATAAGTAAAGCCTCAATCGATCTAGCGAAAAAATACTTCTCTCAAGCAAACGTAACGCTGAGAATTATTTCTTAGATAGACAGATCTCGTTTCTGAATTCAAATGAGGCATTTGATATTGTTGAAGTTTAGAAATATCTGAGGTTTTCGTTCTCTGTCATTGGTTTGATCTGGCTATCCTACTGAGGCGTAGACTTCGCTGACTGTTCTACAGCGAGATGCAATTGTCTACTTAAACCTGCACAATAGGAATTGCATGATTAGGTCATTACCCGATCGCTACTTGCATACCTAGGAGATTAACTGTGCTGGAACTATATCAATTTGAGATGTCCCACTATGTGGAGAAGGTACGGTTAATTCTGGATTACAAAGGATTGACCTACCGCAAGATTGAAGTGACACCGGGAATTGGTCAATTGGAACTAGTGCGGATGTCGGGGCATCGGCAAGTGCCTGTGCTTAAAGATGGCAACGAAATTATTCCCGATTCCACGGCGATCGCAGAATATTTGGACAAGCAGTATCCGGATAAACCCGTGATCCCCAGTGATCCCAAGTTACGGGGGCAGTGCTTGCTGATGGAACAATGGGCAGATGAGATTTTTGGTATCAATGTTCGTAAATGTCTGATTACGGCAATGGGACAGGATCCCAGTTTGCGTACCTCGGTACTGCCCAGCACGACTCCTGATCTGCTGAAAACATTAGTTGGTGCGGTTCCCGGTGATCTGTTCAGTTCTCTGGGATTGGGTGGCATGGTCAAAGATGCCAAATCTGCGATCGAGCACAATCTGACCGCTCTTTGCTTTATCTTGATGCACCAACCCTATTTGATTACCGATCAGCCGACGCTGGCAGATTTCGCTGTTGCCGGATTATCCATGTACCTGAAATTCCCAACAGGTAACTACCTGAATATTCCGGAATCCCTTAAAGGTAAAGGCTTACCTGGCATTGCCGATGTGGGCACGTTTGAACCCTTTTTCTCCTGGCGAGATCAGCTATATGCCGATTACCGCAAACCCCTAACGACGACCAATAGTGGTGGCTCTGGGCCAACCTCGATCAACATCGAGTAGTTATTGATTAATGGTTGATGACCACTGAGCAAAAATAATTAAGTAGGGGCAGGTTGAGCCGTGATCTCATCAATTGATTACAGGAGTTTCAGCAACCCTGCCCTTTCAAAAATTTGCGATTCTCCCGATCTCGAATCTTAAGCGATGAAAGTTAGCAGAACGTCCGTATTAATTCTCTTATAGAACTATTGTATTATTGGGAGAACTCCAGTACGATCGCTGCTACATTTCTTTGTCGGATCGCATGACGTTAGAGCAACCGCTTGGCTCCGTAATTCAAGGTTCTCTCAGTCAGGGCTTAGAAGTCCGGCTGCATCCGGATGTTTCGGTGGAAGACATGCGGGTGGGCAAGTTTGTGGTGGTGCAGGGGCGACGATCGCGCTTCTTCTGCATGTTGACCGATGTGGCGCTGGGAACGGCAAGTTCGCGGATTCTAGCCAATCCTCCTGATCCAACCAATACGTTTCTACAAGAAGTTTTAGCGGGGACGGGCACCTTTGGCACAGTCAATCTGACCCCAATGCTGATGATGACTCCGGAACCTGATCGAGGTGAGCAACCACCGCCACAACCGCGAACCGAGGCGGCTACAACCAGTAAAGCTGCCTCCTATCAAGCTCAATCGAGTGCCGCGATCGATCTTCTGCCGGTGAAAACGATTCCCAGTCACTTCAGCCAGGTGTACGATGCCAGCGAATGGGATTTCCGGGCGGTATTTGGTTGGGAAGATGATCCGCAACGGCGGAATTTTGCCATCGGGCAACCGATCGATATGGATGTCCCCGTTTGTCTGGATCTCGATCGATTCGTAGAACGGAGTAATGGGGTATTTGGTAAATCGGGGACGGGAAAATCGTTTCTCACCCGCTTGCTGTTGTCTGGCATTATTCGGAAGCAAGCCGCCGTCAATCTAATTTTTGACATGCATTCGGAGTATGGTTGGGAAGCGGCGCGAGAAGGCAAGCAATTTAGTACCGTCAAAGGCTTGCGGCAGTTATTTCCGGGACAGGTGCAGATCTATACCCTTGATCCAGACTCCACTCGACGGCGGGGAGTCCGGGATGCCCAGGAACTTTATATTAGCTATGACCAGATTGAGGTAGAAGATTTGGCGCTCGTGCGGGGGGAGTTAAACCTGTCAGAAGCTAGTTTGGAAAACGCGATTATTCTGCGGAATGAGTTTGGCAAAGCGTGGATTACTCGCCTGCTATCGATGGGGAATGGGGAAATTCAGGAGTTTTGCGAAACCAAGATGGGCAGTAAGTCGTCGATTATGGCATTGCAACGCAAGCTGACCCGCTTAGATGATTTGAAATATATCCGGAATACCTGCACTCAAAACTATGTGGGGCAAATTCTGGATTCTCTAGATGCGGGAAAGCATGTGGTGATTGAGTTTGGTTCGCAATCGAATCTACTGTCCTACATGTTGGCGACTAATATTATTGCTCGTCGCATTCATGCCAGTTATGTCTTAAAAGCCGAAAAGTTTTTGCAAACAAAGAATGTTAGCGATCGCCCCCGGCAATTAGTCGTGACGATCGAAGAAGCCCACCGTTTTCTGGATCCTGCCACTGTGGGACAAACGATTTTTGGCACGATCGCGCGGGAAATGCGGAAATACTTCGTGACTCTGTTAGTCGTCGATCAACGACCTTCAGGCATTGATAACGAGGTTATGTCTCAAATTGGGACTCGGATTACAGCGCTGCTGAATGATGAAAAGGATATTGATGCCATTTTTACTGGGGTTTCAGGAGCGCAAAGTTTGCGATCGGTGTTAGCAAAATTGGACTCGAAGCAGCAAGCGTTATTGCTGGGGCATGCTGTCCCGATGCCGGTTGTCGTGCGTACACGGGCTTACGATGAAACGTTCTATGCCGAGGTTGGCGATACCGCCTGGGAGGAACTGCCGGATGCTCTAGTCTTGCAGGCGGCTAAAGCGGCTAAAGCGGACTTGGGATTCTAGATCGCCATACTACGATTTTTACCTGCTTGCCTCACCCGATCGACTGACATATTACAGTCGTACAACCTTCACACCGGAGTGATATTGATCAATTAGCTTCGTACAGATAGCGGGATTCCAGGCTAGAGCGACAACAATCAACGTTTACTTAACCCCAGAACACTCTAGTCAGCCCACGCCCAATTTGAGAACGGTTACGTTAACGTCCAATCTAGCTGGAGGGTTGCAATCATGTATTGGCAGAACCGCCCAAAAAGTTCGGTTATCTCATCTCATCTGAGACTGTTCAGACTGAGATTATCCAGGCACTATAGAAGATATACGGAGTGAAGCGTAGCCCCAGTCTTGTGACCGAGTGATCATGATTGCAACATAGCCAGCAGTAGTCTCTGCTATCCCAACTGAAGATCACCCACTTGATTCATCCCAAAGGATGAAACTAAAATCCTTTCTCTCCGTCTATAATGTGGTATACCATTAGAGTATGAACTCATAACGATTCCGAGTTAGAGTGAATGTAGAGGTCAGTTGCGCCCCTTGATCTGTCTCATTGGTGTTGTTCTTTTGGCTTATTTGAGTTCTTTAGCTTTCTACTAACCGATCGCGTCGTCACTGTTAAAGCGTGGGTTCAGCGCTTATAGAATTGAGTCCCCCTATTACTGAGCATTTCCCGACCTCACATTACCCATTCCGAGCGATTCTGTGGAGCAGAGCCGCTCCCGGTTAAAGTTTCCTTTCACGCCAGTCAAGTCTTCCCTGTTCCTTGTTTTACGGAGTTTGCGCATCCATGACCACTGCCAGCACAACCTCTAAAGCGCCTAAGTCTACCTTCACGGCAGATATGGTTCGCACCTATCTACACGAAATTGGTCGCGTACCGATGCTGACCCATGAACAAGAGATTGTTTATGGGAAGCAGGTGCAGCAAATGATGGCATTGCAAGAAAAGAAAACTGCCCTTGCCAAAACGCTAGCTCATGAACCGACTGAGCAAGAGCTAGCCGAACATACTCATCTCAGTGAAACTGACCTGAAAGACATTATGCGGAAAGGTCAGCGTGCTAAGCAGAAAATGATTGAAGCGAATCTGCGCCTGGTGGTGTCGATCGCCAAGAAGTATCAAAAGCGGAATCTAGAATTTCTCGATCTGATTCAAGAAGGCACGATGGGATTGGAGCGAGGAGTCGAAAAGTTTGATCCGACTCGCGGCTACAAGTTCTCAACCTATGCTTACTGGTGGATTCGGCAAGCGATTACGCGGGCGATCGCCCAGCAAGCTCGCACCATCCGCCTGCCGATTCATATCACCGAAAAGCTGAACAAGATCAAGAAAACCCAACGGGAACTCGCCCAAAAGCTGGGTCGTAGTGCCACGGCGGCGGAGATCGCGGCTGAGTTGGAGTTAGAACCGGCTCAAATCCGCGAGTTCTTGACTCTATCCCGGCAACCTGTCTCGCTGGATCTGCGGGTCGGTGATAATCAAGACACGGAACTGCAAGATTTGCTAGAGGACGAAGGACCTTCTCCAGAGCATTACATGGCTCAGGAATCCCTCCGTCAGGATCTCGCTACTTTGATGGCGGATCTAACTCCGCAACAGCGCCAAGTCCTGACCCTGCGCTATGGGTTAGACGATGGCCATGAACTGTCGCTGGCGAAGGTGGGCGAACGCCTAAATCTCAGCCGGGAGCGGGTACGGCAGTTAGAGCGGCAAGCGTTGGATAGCCTGCGTCGTCGCAAGGCGAATGTACGAGAGTACCTGGCTAGCTAACTTGCTGTTACAGCTAGTATTGATTCACTAAAAAAGCGGTAGATTCAGAATGATTTCTGGTCTACCGCTTTTTTACCGAACATTCGCTAGGGGCGGGTTTTGCCCAGAATCTTTCAGGGGATGTAAATTCATCCGCTAAACCTGCCCGTACAATCAGCGAACTTAGGAGATTTTTGAGAAAGATACTACCCCTGTACGGGTTTAGCATTCGGCAGATCATCTCTGCCCAATTGGAAAGACTGTTGACCGAATGCCAAACCCCTACAATATGTGGGTATAAATTCTTTTGGAAATGACCTAATTCAGTTCGTGATCCTTACTGCCGATCGAGCGTAGCAATAATATTGTCCAGAATGGTTTGTGCCCCTTGCTGGCGCAGCCGTTGAGCCAGTTCTGTACCTAAGCGTTCAGCCTCGCTCGCGGCTCCCGTCAGGCTATCTTTCACAACCTGTTGACCATCCAGACTGGCAACGATGCCCGTTAAGGTGAGTTGATCGCCATCCAGAACGGTGTTGACCCCGATCGGAACCTGACAGCCCCCTTCGAGTTCTCGCAGGAAGGCTCGTTCGGCATAGCAACGATCGGCGGTCGGTTGATGTTGCAGTGCTTTCAGCAGTTCCAATACTTCCGTATCATCGCCGCGACACTCAATGCCTAACGCCCCCTGCCCAACGGCATGGAGGGACACTTCCGCCGGGATGACCTGGTGAATGCGATCGCCCATGCCTAAGCGATGTAATCCAGCAACCGCCAGAATCAAGGCATCGTATTCCCCAGCATCCAGCTTGCTTAGGCGGGTATTGAGATTGCCACGGACATCCTTAAAGCTGAGATGGGGGTAGTGGTGGCGCAGTTGGGCTAACCGCCGCAGCGAAGAAGTACCAATTACGGCTCCTTCTGGCAGGGTTTCTAGCTGTTTGTCTTTGTGCTGTTCATGCACGACTAAGGCATCAGCCGGATTTTCGCGTTCGGTGACGCAACCTAGCACTAAGCCCTCAGGTAAGCGAGTCGGCAGATCTTTGAGGGAATGGACAGCGAAATCAATGTCGCCATTAATCATCCCCACTTCTAATTCTTTGGTAAACAGTCCTTTGTCGCCGATTTTTGCCAAAGCAACGTCAAGAATTTTGTCGCCCTGGGTACTCATGGTATGGACTTCAAACGTGCGATCGGGAAATGCCTTTTGAAGTTCAGCCTGCACCCACTCGGTTTGCACCAAGGCAAGTTGGCTTTTGCGGGAACCAATGCGAATGGTACGGGCAGGACTGGAAACGGGGGATGCGGTGGCCATATATCAGAAATTCAAATTGGCTTTAGAAGTCACTTTTTCCACATTACCCTAGTGTGTCCCTCGATCGCCCGTCATCCGGTGGTGAGAAACATTACAGATAATTAAGCAAAGGGGAATTGGAGAATAAAGGCGACCTCTCCACTGCCACTTTCAGCTCGGATGGTTGCGCCTAGACGGGTGATTAGCCGTTGGACTAATGCCAGCCCTAAGCCAGTTCCTCCATGTTTCCAGGGATCGTGATGGGGGATGCGATAGAAGCGATCGAAGATTTTGGGTAGTTGGTCAGCCGCAATTTCGATGCCGGAGTTGCTGACCCGAATTTGGAGCAAGTTGGGTGTGAGCAGGGTGGCACTGAGGGTAATTGTGCCGCCAGCCGGAGTGTATTTGCAGGCATTATTGAGCAATTCGGTGAAGATGCGCTCCAGGCTGGATGTTTCGGTCTTGAAGGGTGGCAGGTTGGCGGCGATCGCTAACTGCAACTGCTGGTGCTGAACTTGAGCCCGTTCCAGAAACGGACGGAGCAATTGAGGTAGCCAGATGGCTAAATCCAGGGATGACCAGGTGACTGGGTCACTATTGGCTTCTAGCCGCGAGAGGTCTAGCAGATCATTAATTAAATTAATTTCTCGCTGGCATTCCTCCTTGAGGATTTGCATATATCGGTTAATCGCAGCGGGTTGAGCAAGCTCGCTGTCTCGCTTCAGCACAATATCCAACATCTGAGTTGCCATTTTGATATTAGACATGGGAGTCCGGAGTTCGTGAGACACGCTACTGAGAAAGTCATCCTTTAAGCGGTTCAAGGCTTCCAGTTGATTCACCTGGGCTTGCGTGGCTTGATACAGGCGCGACTGCCGCAACGCGATCGCACATTGGTTGGCAACCTGATGCGCTAACCGAATTTCCTGGTCATCATAGGGCTCTGGTTCAGATTTGAATAACCACAGATTACCAACGACCTGCTGATCGGTTTTTAAGGGGCAGGCTAACACAATAAATTTCTGGTAGGGGTCACGTTCACTCACCAGAACCTGCGGTAAAGGACAGAACTGGATCAACTCACCTCGCAGCATCGTTTGGTGAATCTCTGGCATGTTGCTAAGCGGAATCGTAATGTGTTTTGAGGAGTTCAGATGATGTTGCCGGATGAACTCATAGCAGATCGTTAACGTTTGCTGCTCCAGGTTATAAATTGCTGCGTCACAGAGATCAATTTCTAAGCCGATCGCCAACTCTTGAACGGCGGTTTGCAAGATTTGGTCTTCATCCAAACTATCGCGAACTTTTTCTGTAATGCGTTGCAACAATGCCTCAAAATGCAGTGCTCGTCGGAGTTGAGCCGTCCGTTCCTGTACCTGACTTTCTAGATTTTGTTTGTCGGATTGCCAGGACATGTAGCGAATCGTCAGCGATCCCAATAGCAGCGAAACCAGCAGGGCAATTACACTTAGGGCGATCGTTAAGTTCGTATTGGTGGTAATTTGCGCGGTAAATTCGGTTTCGGGAATGACAACGACCATGAGCCAGTTCAAGCCGTATTGATCCCGGAGGCGGGTAACTTGCAGGTACTGTTGTTGTCCGTCTGAGACAAAACTGAGTTGCTGGGTGTGATTAATTAAACTAAAGCGATGGAAGCGCTCCAGAAGTTTTTGAGCACTGGCGCGAATCAACGGTGAAGAGCTACCAAATACTGATAACCGCTGAATTTGCTGCTGATTATGACTGACTAGAAAAGGTTGGCGATCGGCAGAGGACGCGATGAGTAATCCAGAATTTTCCATAATAAATGACTCTCCTGCCTGACTCACGTTTAACCCAGTGAGAAAAGTAGAGAGTTGGGAGAGCACTAACCCAGTGGCGAATACTCCTTGGAGCTTGCCTGTTTGGCTATAGACCGGGTGGGTGGCAGAAATACTCAGGTCGGTTTGCTCAAATAATGTAAAAACCTGGCTCCAGGTGGGTTGTCGTGCCCAAGTCGCAGAAATATACCAGGGACGGAAGCGGGGATCATAGTTTGGCACTGAGCCCATTACCTGCTGCCGTTGGCCCTGTTGATTCGTGGTATAGGTTTTGTAATTGCCTTGACGAAAGTGATCTGTGGCTTCGATCACTAGGCTGCCATTGTCCTGTCGTCCGACCAGCACATAACCGCCATTTTGCTCATTACCATAGTAGATTTCACTGACGGAATTAAAGGTACGAACCTGGTTCCAAAATCGTTGTTCTAAGGCTCGGACATTGGTTAGATCTAATTCACCTGTTTGGACAGCCTCAGCATTCATTTGATTGATTTGATGAGGTGTCGCCAGGTAGGACTGAAGTTTCAGTTGAGTGCGATCGCTAATCTCTTGACATAACCGTGCTGCCAGTTGATTGACAGCTATTTGCCCATTCCGTAGTGACAACCATACTGCAAATCCAGCAATTCCCAGGGTTTGCAGGAAAAATAGCACCACCAGGGTTGAAGGTAGGGAGAGGGGGCGAAACCGACTGGCAGCAGCCATAGGGCAATAATAGCGATAGGACATGCAACGGGTAGAGGTCAGTCATCTCAGGCTGAGGCAACCCCGTTATCTGGCTTTAGCATGCCCTATTTATCCGTTGAACTAAATCGTGAATTGGTCGTTGGTCATTAGTAAATCGTCCTATCCGAATGACGAATGACGATCGACCAATGACATGCCAATATAAAAAGTAGTACAAATCACCAAATTTAATTCCGCCAAAAGGGGAATCGGTCGCTATTTCACCAGAAGGATGAAGCATTGTGTTCAAACGATTGTAATAAAGTTACTTCGTTGTTGATTCAGCAATGCAATGTTGCTTTAGTTCTATGCTGACACTTTCTGTGATTGTCCTAACAATTTGGTTTGCCGCTTGCTTAGGAGAGTTAAGTGAAACTGAAGAGTAGTTTGGTGTTTAGCGCTGCGTCTTTGGAGGAAAGACAAACGCACTGTCCTGGCGATCGAGATCACAAGCTACCTGTTTTGTTCCAGCTTGATAATCAATCGGTTGTTTAATCAGGCGATCGAGGATGGCTTTTTGATTAAGATTTTGATACATAAGCCTGCCAAACAGATTTTTCTTCATCCTGTCAGAGATCGATTAATTCAGCCTCTAACTTACGGCAGAGTTCAGTTTAAGAGGCGCGAAACACGGCTTCAGTGAACGGTTTAAAGGTTTAGAACTGTCCTTCACCCGGAAAAAAGTGAGTTGCCCATTGGGCTAACGCGATCGCGCTAACAGCCATCCCGGCGATCGCTACACCTTTAACGAAAGGATTGCGATCGAACCAATCGGTTAAACTGGGAATGACTAAATGGCTAAAATCTCCATCAACGCGATCGTTTAGAGGCACAGGTTCATACAAATTATGGGGATCATCAGCCGTTTTTGGTTGATTGGTATGCTGTAACGGAAACCCAACCCATAACAGAATCGCATCAACTAAAGATGGGGAAATGCGTTGGACAATATCTAATACCCTGCCGACATCACCAACAATAAAATCGCGGGTAGGATGTTCCGCCGTATAAAGAATTGCTTTTGCGACTAATTTAGGGTCGTAATAAGGTGGAATTCCAGTTGGTTTAACCCCAAGTTTTGTTAACCCATTGTTGTAAAACGGAGTGTTAATCACGCTGGGTTTAATGCTAGTAACACTAACAGGAACCTGTTCATGTTTTAGTTCAACTCGGATTGATTCTAGAAACCCTTCAATGCCATGTTTTGCTGTTGAGTAAGGACTTTGTAACGGTAAGGCTCGTCGCCCTTCCATTGAGGACACATGAATTAACGCGCCGCCCTGTTGTTTCAGGTAAGGTAAGGCTGCCATCGCTCCATACACCTGACCCATTAATGTGACATCAACGACTCGGTGAAATTCTTCTGGTGTAATTTCAGCAAAGGTCGAAAATACGCTGGTGGCAGATAAATGTACCCAGGTATCTAAGCGTCCATAGGTTGCTACAGCTTTGTCTGCGATCGCTTTGACTTGCTCAAATTTGGCAACGTCTGCGACCACGGCGATCGCCTCTCCACCCCACTCCTGAATCGTTTCAACTAAAGACGCTAAACCTGATTCGCTTCGGGCAGAAACGACTAATTTAGCTCCACGTTTAGCCAATTGCAAAGCTGTTTCGCGTCCAATGCCACTGGAAGCGCCAACAATTGCCACAACTTGCTGATTGAGCGGCTTCAACTGCATGGACTCTCCTTAAAACAGCGATCGGTAGGAAAAACTGGAACAGAACTATTAAGCTCTTTACCAAGCGTAACGATCGTGTTTGGGGGGTGCTTCTGCCTAAGGAATGGCTTTGCTAAACAGCCGGATTGCCAATATTGATACTTATGAGGACGTTTTGAAAGTATCAAAGTGATTGCACTTGCCTCCTAAATCCCCCTTTCTATGATGCCGTTAGGCTATATTCTAGGGAACTTTGAATCCGGTTCCCCCCAGAATTGGGGGGCTAGGGGGCAAGCTCAGGTCAGGATTTTGACTTTTCAAACATCCTCTTGATCAACTAAAACCCCTAATGACCGATTTAGGGACATGAAGTTTGATATGAAGCCCAATAAATTGCGATCGCTTAGGCTGAAGTTTTGCGTTGGTCGGATTGCAAAATTACCCAACCAATTAAAGCAATTAAGCCACTGATGCCTAAATATGACAGGTCGTAAATTAGCGTATAGGTTCCCGATCGTACATGGTGAATGCCGAGAATCTGGTGATCAATTAACCCTTCCAAACAATTAAATAATCCAAATCCAATCATTAATGAACCGATAAAGGTCGCCGCAGATAGAACCTGGGTTTGTTTAGCCGCTCGCCAGAGCAGAAAAATTCCCAATAAGGTCATACTCCAATCAAATAAATGGAATAGCCCATCTCCTAACGTATTCAGTTCTAAACCTGCTACAGTTGCATCGGATTTGATATTGGAAAACATGTGATGCCATTGCAGAAGCTGATGAAAAATAATGCCATCAAAGAAACCAGCTTGCCCACACCCTAAAACAATTCCGGCGGTGATTAAAGGACGACGGTTGATCACTGACGTTGAAGTAGAAGACGTTACTGATTGCGTCATGGCAATTTTAATTAGATAGGATCAATTATTGATCGCAAAATTAGTGTCCAAACACTATATGGGTGAATCAACTAATTCAGTAGCTGGGCATAATGAATTGTAGAGTGTATTAGTGGCAACGTAATACATCTATTCCTGAATCAGTATGAATTCCGCTCCCCTAACTCATCCTACAAATAACCAGGTCTACCTACTTAACTAACTAACCAACTAATGCTAAATCATTCACAATAATGATGTGTTTTTTCTCATCAAAACAAATCTTGCCATCATGTTTAAGCTGGCTCAGTAAGCGACTAATGGTGACGCGAGTTGCTCCACAGGCATTGGCAAAATCCTCGTGAGTAAGCCGTAGTCCCAAGCGAATACCCTGTGGTACAGGCTGACCAACCTCACTTTTTAATAATTGCAATAATCGGCATAAACGGCTTTCAATTTGACGTTCGCCAGAGATCACCAAAAGAGTTTCAGTTTGTTGAAGTCGCTGTCTGGTTTTCGCCAAGAAGAATCGAGTCAATGGGTAAGATGCAAAGATCTCATTCACCGAAAAAGCAATTAATTGGACATCTGAAATCGCGATCGCTTCGTAGAGTGGTAATGAGGTTAAATAAGCACCGAAGGGCATTCCAGAGCCAATTAACCCAATTAATACTTCCTGGTTTTGATCGGTGAGAGTCGTCAATTTTACCAGTCCCTGGTCAACATACCAGAGGGTTTGTGGGTCTAAGGGAATGAGTTCACCCTGGGAAAAAGATTGTCTGAGGCGGTTTTGCAGCAGTGCTTGATGATGGCCATTGCCCTCATAGCAATTGCGTTCTAACATTTCGATCCGCTTGCGTTCAGAAATATCTTTAATTGTCCAGCGAAAGCTGATAGGGTGTTGATCACAATCACGAATGGCTAGAGTTGAACAAGCAACATCTAACGATTTACCGTCTCGGGTAACTAATTTAATTTCCCATTCCTGGTAGTAGTCCCGTTGTTGCCGCCGCACGAGTTCAGACCGAAATGCCGCCCGATCGTTCTCGTTTACAAATACAGCAAGTGGCTTACCAATTAAAAATGGGGCAGAGACATCCAATAACTGTGCTGCCATCCAATTGGCTTCTTGAATGCAGCCCTCTAAAGTAGTGACAAGATAGGCTTCTGGAGCGAACTGAAATAGTTCTTGATATCGCTTACGCTCAGTGTTGGCTAATTCTAACGCAACGCTTAGGGCTTCCTCCTGTTGCTGCAATTCTTCCACAGCAACCTGTAACTCCTCCATCGCAATCCCTAATTCCTTCAATACAGGGGGAACTAATGAAACTGCCATTTGAGGAGAATCATTCACCTGATTAAACAGATAAAACAGGCGATCGTGCATCTCAGTAACTTGTTGCACAAAACTTTCTACATTGATCGAAGTTTTTTTGCTGATCGTAACTTGTACGGACATTTACTAAGCCCCCAATGAACTACGTGCATTAAACTAGCTGATCAAGACGTTGATTTCTGAAAAGTAGTTAACACTTCAACTAAGAAAAATCTATGTTAATAAAAGAGTTATTATATTCATATAAGCCATGCCATCGACTATCAGTGTGATCGAGCAACTGAATAGTGATAGTTGAACTCTGTCTATTCAGTTATAACTAGATTTCATGATAGAGCATTTTATCTATGAGAAAAAATTTCCTAATTAAAGTTAACTACAAGTTGACTTTAATATAAATGATTTTAGTCGGCTATACACCCGTATAGATGAAATCTAGTGTGCTTAAAAAATGCTTGTAAATTAGATCACACATAAAGTTAATAATTTTCCCTACATTAGGATAGATCCTATTACGTTGCTCTATTTCCACTTTGAGGGGAGTGTTGTGATGATCTGGATCGATCGCTACTCTACTTGAATCTGGCTTAAGTTGACTTAACAGTTAAAGCGTAAATATTCGAGTTCGATCGGGTTTTATTCCAATGGGTTCTCTGATATAAAATACAAGTTTTTGGAGCTGCTAAAACCTGCGATTTCAAAGAACTTTCTATAGAATGTTAATCTTGTCAATTTTCTTTGGTCAACCAATAATTGCCAGATCTTGAGATATTGCTGGAGGGTGGTTTAGGAGATAACGAGACATTCCGAGAAACAGAATCCTGGATAGGATGGCAACTATTCCCTTGGCTGAACTCTATCCCTTGATCGTCCCATAGCTGAAGGCAATTTCTGGAAAACAAAATACCTGTAAGGGCAGTTTGGTAGATCGCTTGACGGATGTAACAGCCTTTTGCAACGAAACCTGCTCCTACAACCGAGGTATTTTTTCTCCCAGAAATCGTCTGAGTTGCCATGTCGTTTCGCTTCAGGGGTTGACTGTTTCCCGTTCAGCAATATCCATTACAGAATATAGATACGTTAAACATAAATTTATGAATTTGTGTAAAGGCTTCGGGAATCCTCCGGTGAGCGATTGAAGCTAGTCATGGTGATAGCAATTCTGTCACCAAATGTAACTGTATCAGCGAAGGATTAGTGGTTTGATCGAGATAGGAGCATTGCACGATATTGAGTTGGAGCCGCGATCGGGCTGCGACCCATTCAATTAGGTTCTACCAAATGACAGACTGATTCACCCATCGAGGTGAGTCGGTCGGACGAAGCATGATATTTAGTTGCGTCGTACATTAAGTAGAGCTATTTGGATCAATGTTCCGTACTTTATTTCAACTCAACTATCACCTCTGACATTGATCGAAATCACTTTTTATCTCCGTGGAGTTTGGGAACCTTAATCGTAAGCTAGATTTTGCTCTCAGAGTAACTGCATAAATTCCCAGCTTCCCCTGGATAACTTAGCTAAATCGCTCGTTGATAAATCAGTATTTTTAGGGTAGAGGAAGACAGTCATGCGGAATCAATTTCACCAG
This sequence comes from Pantanalinema rosaneae CENA516, assembly GCF_050753385.1. Lineage (NCBI taxonomy): Bacteria > Bacillati > Cyanobacteriota > Cyanophyceae > Leptolyngbyales > Leptolyngbyaceae > Pantanalinema > Pantanalinema rosaneae. Next base: position 22,808 of record NZ_JBLZFZ010000056.1, on the reverse strand, counting down.
CCCCTGACGCAGTTGGTTACAGCACTACAGCAGTCCAGCCAGCGCTTCGCAAGTCTGTCGTTCGCGTTTAGTGTTGCCGCTTGCGGTATGCTCGCTCCAGCCGCTTTAAGTGCAGAATCAACCCCGGAGCAACTTGCCAGGGCTGCTAATCCCAGTGTGTCGGCAACCGCCGTTTCTCAATTGCCGGATGGTGTTTATCTGTATGGTCAAGCGCAGGAGCCGGAACAGCTTGGTCAAGGCTACTTTGTGTTTGAAGTGAATCAGGGCGATGTCGTCGGTGCATTGTATATGCCACGCTCCTCCTTTGATTGTGCAGCGGGTTCTTTCAAGGACGATCAGTTAGCGCTGACGGTGACGAATAGCTACGATCGCACCACGAATCCCTTTGAGATTGCGTTAGAACGAGTTACGAATGTCGCGTCTTCGGCAGCATCTGGTAAGCCAGCCATTGGTTTAGAAGGGTTCTATCGAATTGATCAAGTGAGCGATAACGATCTGCGGATTCTGAATGTTTGCAAGCAGGATGCTCAGTAAGCGTCGGCTTCGCGTTGTACGAAAATGATGTTTTCCGTAACCTTTTCAAACGTATCATCATGACTGATCACAAATAGCTGGCGGAAGGTTTTAATGTTCGCGATCGCTTCTGCCAGTTGCTCCCGCCGTGGTCTGTCCATGTTGGTTGTGGGTTCATCGAAAAAGGCAATATCAATATCGGCTAACACTTTTAACAGTGCTAATCGGACGGCTAGAGCCGCACACATTTGTTCACCACCGGACAGGTTAATGAAGCGACGTGTATGTCCACCCTCTTGCACGATGATTTCGTAATCTTTTGTCCAGGTTAGGCTAACATTCAGCCGATTTAAAAGTTCGCGGAACAAGCGATCGGCTTCCTGGGAAATGCGTTGCACATAGCGTTCGGTAATCCGAGGCCCGGCTTTTTTGTAGGCTTCTCGGGCAAATTTGATGAAATGTTGAACTTTCCGCTTTTGTTTGAGCGTTACTTCTGCCTGTTGCCGCTTCGTTTGGATCGTTTCCAGGCGAGTAAATTGCTGATCCAATTGCTCACGCACCTTCACCATGTCGGGCAAACGGGCATTTAAAGCGATCGCTTGATGCTGCAAGAGTTGATACTGACTTTGTACCTGCTGGAACTGAGTTGGATTGAAGCTCTGACTGAGACGATCGCGTTCCTCGGTTAATTGTTGCTGTTCTTCGGTGAGTGCTTGTAACTGGTCACTCGCGGCTTGCAGTTGTTGCCGTCGATCGCGACGAGTATTGGCGAGTTCTCGGTAGGCTAAATAGTTTTCATGAGCGGCTTGATGTTCCGCTTTGACCGCTTGTTGAAGTTGCATTTCCTCAACTAGATTCGGTAAGGCTGCCAGTTGGGTATCTAAGTGAGCGATCGTGTGCTGAATCCCCTGTAAGGTAATTTGAGCGTCTTGTACCTGAGTTTCCAGGCTGGTTTGTTGTTGCAGTTTCTGATCCAGCAAACGAATTTGTCCACGCGGATCATTTAATGCCATCAGTGCTTCTGCCAGTTGGGTTTGTTGGCTGAGTAACTCTGCTTCTGTCGCTAACTGAGCCTTGACTTCGGTGATGCCCGTTTGTAGTTCCGCAATTTCTAGCGTTAACTCCTGATGACGGTGCTGTAAAGTGGCTAAATTCGCCAATTCAGTCTGCTGGCGGCGGGCGGTTTTTAACTGAACTTGAACCGCTTGTAAGTTGTTTTCTAAGGTCTCAACGGAGGTTTGATCCGCGAGGTCATTCAGAACCTCTTGTAGAGCAGTGACTAACTCTTGCTGCCAGTCGGTTCCTTGCTGGAGGGTAGCGATCGCAGCGGCTAACGGTTCTGACCAGCTTGGTACAGCGGCTTGTAAGGCTTTTAAGCTAGTTGTTGTTTGTTCAATCTGCTGTAAGTAGCGATCGCCGGAGGTTTGGCAGCGATCGTATAACTGCTGTAAATCTGATTCAAACTGAATCGCCGCCGCAATTCGGCTCAGATGTAACTGGCAGCGCTGCTCCTCCTGCTCTAATTGGGGAATCTGTTGGACAACGGGTTCTAGCGCCTGAATCCGGGTGATTTCCTGCTGAAGTTGCGCCAGATTTGTTTGACGTTGGTGCAGTTGTTTTTCCTGAGTTTTCACCGTTTGTTTCCAACTAACACAGTTCTGCAAGTGTTGCCGGATCACCTGCTGTTCTTGCTCTAGTTGGAGTTGTTGTTGAGCTAAGGGTTCTAACCGTTTAATCTCTAAAATAGCAGTTTGGAGATCGTCTAGTTGTGCCAACAACGTGTTAAGTTGCACTTGCCGATCGCTGAGTTGTTGCTCACACCGACGCTTCTCTTGATGAAGTTTTTGTTCCGCTTGCCATTGCGCTTGTAAGGTTTGGAGAGCAGTTTCTGCTTGCTCGTACAGTTGATAGGCTTCCCGGTGGGATGTACAAATTGCCGCTGCCTCTTCTGCTTGTTGCAAGTCTTTTTGCAACCGTTGCCTACTCTCTGCTTGAGTCTGTTGCTGCACCGTGAGTAAGTTTAATTTCGTTTCCACCTGCTGCATCTGTTGCGCCTGCACTGCCAGTTCTGCCTGGGTTTGATGTAGCTCGGCAAGTTGAGTTTGAAGCTGCTGAATTGTGGTCTGGACTTGAATGATTTCCTGTTCCTGTGCTTGCCGTTTTTGTGCCAAAGTGGCAAATTCAGTTAGTTCATCATCGTAGCGTTCAATCTCTCGTTCTAACTCCTTAACATTTGCTTCAGCATACTTAGTTAGGGGCAAAAACTGATCAAAAACCCGCCGATATTCGTCAACTTTGAGGATGGTGTCGAAGGTTTTTTTGCGCTCACGATCGGGCTTGAGAAAGTCCGCCGTAAACATGCCTTGGGGAACGCCGATCGTGTTGGCAAATAAATCGGCTAAATCAGTCCCCGCCGCCACGCCTAAATGTTGGCGTAACCAGGGCAACACTTCTTCCTCAATCCGGCTATATTCCAGCTTTTCTCCCACCTGGGGATCATAGATGGTATAGCCCGATCTCGTACAACGGCTGATTTCATAGGTGCGTTGATCTCGGTTAGACACAAAGCTAATTCGTACCTGGGCACTGCTGGCACCATTCCGAATTAAATCTTCGTTCTTATAGCTGCCCCGATAGTTAAACAGTGTCCAGGCGATCGCTTCCAGTAAGCTGGTCTTGCCCGCGCCATTCTCACCACAGATGGCATTGGTTCCCGGTTGAAAGCTAAAGTGACGATCGCTATGGGATTTAAAGTTTTTCAGCGTGACAGTGAGAATTTCCATAAGGAAGCGATTTGGCAACGAAGTCCAGATTACAGGGATAAGAGGCGAACGCTCGTACTAATTTACGAATTGTCCAAATTGTAACCTGAAGTCCCTCTCAGCCAACCTCCCATAAACCTGGAACTTCTAGATTGGGGTAGCTTGGATCTAGAACTCAATTCCCGCCTGGGCTTTTACCCCTTGTTCGCGGAACGGATGCTTAACTAGAGTCATCTCTGTCACCAGATCCGCCCGATCGATCAAGGCGGATGGAGCACCCCGACCCGTTAAAATCACATGGGAGTCACTGGGTTTTTGCTCCAGTCCGGCTAACACCTGTTCTGCTTGCAGGTAGCCTAACTTGAGGGCGACATTCACTTCATCTAATAGCGTCAGTTTGAACTCTGGATTCGTGATGTAAGTCAGAGCTTTGTCCCAGGCGGCTTGGGCTAATTGAGCATCGCGCTCGCGGTCTTGGGTTTCCCAGGTAAAGCCCTCGCCCATCGCATGAAACTCTAATTGCTCTGACCAGGGATTAAAAGCGGCTTTTTCTGCGGGCTCCCAGGCACCTTTGATAAACTGCACGATCGCCACTCGATGCCCATGTCCCAGCGATCGCAACACCATGCCTAATGCCGCCGTCGTTTTGCCTTTGCCATTGCCAGTATGCACAATAATTAATCCCTTTTCGGCAGCCATGCCAGCGAGCCGTTGGGTCTGAACTTCCTTGCGGCGTTGCATTTTCTGACGATACTGTTCCGTTGTCAGAGGCGTACCTGAAGCGATGTCAGATTCCGAGGAGAATTGAGTGCGATCGGTCATGGGATGATGATCTCCCTTCATTGTGCAAAAGAACCCATTAGACCACCAGTGTATCGTTCATTCTGATTGGCTCATCGGTTCTCTACTCAAACAGAAACATTTGGGTGGGTTCCGGGATAGTTTCCACACGGGCTAAATCCCCCTGGTAGTGAGTATTGATTTGCTGCGCTTTCTGTTGTAAATGCGGGGGGACGTATTGCAAATCGACGGGTAAGCCATGCATGAGCATAAATTCCGCCAATTGATCTGGATGAATCAAAATCTTCTCCTGGTGAAGACGCTGCAAAATTTGCGGAAATGAATGCCAAGCGGCTTGCTCCCTTAGAGAGTTGGTTGATTCTACGGATGCAGTTTGGCGAAAAGAGGAGCCGTTAGTCATGGTGAGTGCGGAATGAACAGGTCACAAAAGCTATCGCTATCCTATCGATCCTGAAGAGGGGATACGGGATCGCCTATCGAAATTTTCCCATTCCAGGCGGGATTCCGAACAACCCCTGCCAATTTAATAGGTAGTTAAGGAAAATTTGTGAGATTTCAGGAAAAATCACCGTTCTAGATCACAATGCTGGAGAAGTTTGGTGTTAAATTAATGGTGTTAGTGTCTTAAGGGTTTGCAAAGAACGTTGAAACCTCTTTCTCTCACTGGATACCCCTGGCAACCATTGTGGTATCTAGACATGAAACTTAAGCGGAGACGGCAGTGTGACCCAGCACTATCGGTAGTCGATCGTTGTGAAGCTCCGAGTATGAGCTGACCGACCTGTAACTTGAGGTTCGTGGCTTGTGGGACTTGATTCTGAATGTGTTTCGTAAGAATCCCCAGCATCTTCTCTCGCCTACGAACTCGGTCGGTCAATTTCTCTTGTGAAGAGAATTTTTGAATTAAATAGCCAAGTAGGCGTTATTGCTGTCTGAAGTGGTTTCCGGTGATTAGACCGTAAAGACCCTTGGGCTGGTGCCATGCTGAAATGGCTGGTTTGGGTAGTTGCCTCCGTTGGGGAGTTGGCGAACCTATACGTCGATCGCGTATTGTCCAGGTTTCTACTTTGCCATGAAGACTGGGAATCCTGGAAATAGTCGTCGAGCGACGATCGAGTTCTGCTGATTTCTGCCCAATTTTTGATAGCCTGCGCCATAACGCCGCCTGGTGATGATCACCATGAATGCCCCTCCATGCTTGGGGTCGGTTGGGATGACGTGCTGTCTGTAAACACTCTCAATGCTTTTATGCTGTTTATCCTTTGTGGAGCGCCAAGATGTCTAAATTGCTTAGTCGCAAAATTGCACCCTCCCCCATGCCAGCAGAGATCAGTGTCGTTGACCTGATTGATGGCTACTTCACGGCATACAACTCGGCGCGGTTACGGGAAATTTGCCACTTGCTGAGTCAGGATGTGTTTCAAGCGGGTGTTACCGTTGGATTAAGTTTATCTGGAGCTATGACCCCGGCAGGATTTGGGGTATCGGTTTTAGCTCCCTTGATCCGGCATGGGTTTGTGGATTGGATTATTAGTACCGGAGCCAACCTGTATCATGATATTCACTACGGGTTAGGCATGGATCTCTACGCCAGCAATCCGTTTGTGGATGATGTCAAACTGCGGCAGGAAGGACGGATTCGGATTTACGACATTGTGTTTGGCTATGATGTGCTGCTGGAAACCGATGCCTTTATCCGTGAAATTCTCAAAGCTGAACCTTTCCAGCACCGGATGAGTACCGCAGAGTTCCATCATTTGCTCGGTAAGTATTTACATGAAGTGGAACAGCAACTGGGGGTGAAGAATTCCTGCTTATTAGCCACCGCCTATGAATGTGGTGTGCCCATCTACACCTCGTCTCCGGGCGATAGCTCGATCGGCATGAATGTGGCGGCTCTGGCACTCGAAGGCTCGAAACTCGTGCTTGATCCCTCGTTGGATGTGAATGAGACGGCGGCGATCGCCTATGCAGCGAGAGAAAGTGGCATTCCTGAAGTCGAAGGTAAGAGCGCGGCGCTGATTATTGGGGGCGGTAGTCCCAAGAACTTCTTGCTGCAAACCCAACCCCAACTCCATGAAGTCTTAGGGTTAGAAGAACGGGGACATGACTACTTCATTCAGATTACCGATGCTCGTCCCGATACCGGGGGGCTGTCCGGTGCGACCCCCAGCGAAGCGGTGAGTTGGGGCAAGGTTGATCCCGATGAGCTACCCAGCACGATCGTTTGCTACACCGACAGCACGATCGCATTACCAATCATGGCTGCCTATAGCATCAATCAATGTCCGGCACGTCCCTTAAAGCGGTTGTACGATCGGCGGGAAGAGATGCTGGCGAAGTTGCAAGCCGACTACCTGGCCGCCAAAGCCAATCCTCAACCTGTTGTCTCCACTCCGAACCCTGTAGTGGAACCGGAACCTGTATCAGAACGGGAATTGGTGGCGACCTATCCCTGTGGCACTCCGATCCGGAATGGTCACAAGAATGGGCATAACGGTCATAAGAACGGACACCGTAAGTAGGTCAATTCGGTAGGGCGGGTTCTGACTCGCCCTTATGGCTGACCAAACAATGTGTTAAGCGCGATCGCCTGTGCCGCAGGCATTTGTCCATAGGTAAACACATAGGAAATATCGGGCGGCAAACTCGGCAGAAATTTCTCCAAAATGTAAGGACTGCCGTAGATCACCAATGCTTGCAGTTGTTCGGTTTGGATCAGGAATTGCAGCCAATTTTGGGCGGTTTGATTCAGACCGGCACTACCGCGAAACGGATTGCCACGAATCACCAGTTGTAATAACGTCGGTTGCCAGGGTTGCTGCTCCAATGTCAGGGAGAGATCCGGTGTATGCCGATCGATCACCTGAAGCTGATATCCCAGGGCTTTGGGAATGGCGATCGCGGGAGTCTGTGGTCCCCACCCGTCGCTACTCAACGCCTCATCTAAAATAATTAAATTCCGACAGTTGGCGATCCCAATGGATGCAGATAGCCGCGATACTCCCGGCTGATGGACTCTTAGCGAGTGTTGCAGAATTTCGTGAACTAAATTAGTGGCTTTGGGTTGTGCTAATCGGGTAGTAAAACTCTCAGTTTCCAGTCCCGCCGGTGGGTCTTCCCAGGCATGGGAGGTGGTTTCCTCTAACCGGGGGGCACAGACTTTTTGCTTTGCCCACCAAATCCGCTCGACCGATGCCCGAATTCGTTCTAGCGGAATCAGCCCCTCTTCCACTGCCTGACATACGGCTTGAATCGCTCCCACTGGATCGGCAGGCATAAGTAAAATATCGGCTCCGGCAGCAACGGCTAATACGGGGGCTTGATTGGCTCCATAGCGATCGGCGATCGCTCCCATCACCAGTGCATCGGTGACAATTAAACCGTCAAAGCCTAACGTTTGCCGGAGTAATTGCGTCAGAATTGATGAAGATAACGTCGCCGGATACTCTGGATCTAATTCCGGGATCAACAGATGGGCACTCATAACCGAATCTACCCCTGCCGCGATCGCCGCTTGAAAGGGTAGCAATTCAACGTGGTGTAACCGTTCCCGTGAGTGGGGAATGACAGGTAAATCCAAATGGGAGTCGGTGGCGGTATCGCCATGACCGGGAAAGTGTTTGGCAACGGTTAACACCGGATGGGACTGTGCCCCCCGGATAAAGGCTGTCGTCAGTTGGCTGACGATCTCGGGAGTTTCCCCAAACGATCGCACATTAATCACCGGATTGTCCGGGTTATTATTCACATCCACCACGGGAGCCAGTACCCAATTCAGCCCGATCCCCTGGGCTTCCTGAGCCGTAACAGATCCCATCTGCTCGGCATACTGCTCGGCATGAGCCAGATTGGTTGTGGCGATTTCTGCCAGTGCCATCGGAGGGGGAAACCAGGTGGCTCCAGCAAAGCGTTGACCGACTCCTTCTTCCACATCTGCCGCGATCAGGAGAGGGACGGTTGCCCAGGTTTGTAACTGTTGGGTGCGTAACGCGACTTCTGCCGCACTGCCCCCCAACAGGATCACGCCACCCACGCCCCATTCGGAGATCCACGATCGCAGGGTTGCCGCCGGGGGTTCCCACTGGGGATATTGAATCTGATGATCGAATAGGTAGCCAGAGGCGCGGACAACCACCATCTGAGCTACCTGCTCGGCTAAGGACAGGTCATCAATATTGGGTAGCAACGGTGGCATGGATGCAATTATTCCTCCGCCTCTACCACCTCATCGGCTTCCGAGAGCGGATCATCCTCATCGTGGCGTTCCTGGCTGAGGCGATTCAGGAGTGACAGTACGCGATCGCCCCGTTCCAGCGAATCATCTTCTAAAAACACGACTTCTGGAGTCCGCCGCAGCCGAATGCGCTGTCCCAACTCACTCCGAACAAAGCCCGTTGCCGACTTTAAACCGGCCATGGTTTCGGCTTTAGCTTCATTCGACCCGTAGATGCTGACGAAAATCTTGGCATGTTGCAGATCGCCAGAGACATCCACCTCGGTGACACTTACCATGCCAGCGCCCACCCGATCGTCCTTAATATCATTCAGCAACATCAAGCTAACTTCCCGCTTGATTTGTTCTGCCACACGGGCAACTCGCCGATTGGTCGCCATCACTTCCCCCTTCCAACTCAATCAATTTGGGCGATTCGCATTTAACCTTTTAGTAGCCCAACATGCCCCGCAGGGTAAACCCAATGAAGGCAAATCCGCCTAAAAACATACCGATGAGGGCGATCGCCGTAGTTGGGCGTTTTAGCAACGGCAATAGGGGTTTAACAGCATTTAATAACACCCCCAGGATCACACCAGCGATAAAAACCGGATATTTAGAAACGGTATTCCAAAAATTCTGCATAAACTCAATGTCAGGGTAGGGCTACACAGCAAACGTCAGGCGAAAACTGACCTTCTTAACATTCTAGTCGTCTGCCTACCCGATTCGATGTAAATCCCCGATCGGTGAATCAATCCGCTCAAAATTCTCAGATCTCGATACAATTGCAGCCAGGTTATTGAGGGTTAGGACAATGAGGCAATCGAATGTGGTACGGGCATTGAGTGGATTTTTCCTGGCGATCGCCTTGATAGTAGGCGGTGGCTACTTAACGACCCAATTCGTGATTGCTAAGTTCACGGAACTGCCGCCCCGACCGACCTTTCCCAACGACAAACCGAGTCCCAGTCCGACGAAACCAGCCGCTAAGCCAGCCACCAGCCAGCCTAAAGCCTCCCCTGTGGTGGCCGTTAGCCCTAGCCCGACTCCCAGTGCTACCCCCAGTGCTAAACCAGAGGGCGATCGTGCCCGGATCACCTTGGGCGAAGGGTTAAATGTGCGGGAGAGTGCCAGTGTGGAATCCAGTCGAGTCGGGGGTGTGGACTACAACGAAGTGGTGACAATTTTGGAAACCAGCCCGGATCAGGAATGGCAAAAAGTGCGGTTAGAAAAAAGCGGACTGGAGGGGTGGATTAAATCGGGCTACACTCAACCCGTCAGCAACTCTGCGGCGAACTCAACACCAGAGTCAGAATTCTAGCCGTCCGGATGCTGCTTATGGAGCTTCCCAGCAAAAAGGGGCAGATGGTGTCCTGCCCCCAATCAACCTGATTTGATAGAACGGTGAATTCCTAGCTAACGTTTTGGAGTTCAGCCGTGCGAATGGAGAGTTGGCGAGTTTGATTGCCACGCTGGACTTTTACCTGGAGGGCTTGACCAATCTGGCTATTCTCGACCAATCGTTGTAACTGATCCGCCGTGGTCACCGCCTGTCCATCAATTTGGGTGATCACATCGCCTCGCCGTAATCCCGCTGTCGCTGCCGGAGTGTTGGGGAGCACCTTGACCACAATCACCCCATTAATCTCGGGCACCATAAATGCCGAGTTGGGATCGGAATTATTTTGCTCGGCTAACTCTGGTGTCAGAGTGGTCATTTGTACCCCCAAATAGGGATGGACAATTTTTTCCCCTCGGGCTAACCGATCTTTGATCGACTTGGCTTTGTTGATCGGGATGGCAAACCCAATTCCCATCGCATCGGCGCGGATGGCGGTATTAATCCCAATCACTTCTCCCCGATCGTTGAGCAGAGGACCCCCAGAGTTACCTGGATTAATGGCGGCATCGGTTTGAATGAAATCTAACCGTTTATCGGGAATGCCCACCTGGGCGCTAGACCGTTTTAGGGTGCTGACAATTCCCAAGGTGACAGTATTGTCTAAACCGAGTGGATTCCCAACGGCGATCGCCCAATCCCCTACCTGTACCTGATCGGAATCTCCTAACGGCGCGATCGGGAGATCCCCCCCATTGACTTTGACCACTGCCAGATCGCTAACGGTGTCCTCGCCCTGGACTTTTCCTTCCAGCACCCGACCATCTTTGAGCGTGACCGTCACCCGATCGGCACCATCAATCACATGGGCATTGGTCAAAATAATTCCACTGCGATCGATGATGAAGCCCGATCCCTGCCCCCGTAGTCGTTGCTCACGCGGATAGAGATCTTCCCCAAAAAACTGACGGAAAAAGGGATCATCAAACATGGGATCAGGACTGCTTCGCCGGGTGACAGTCCGTTCTGTGTCAATTCGCACCACGGCGGTACCGACCTGATTCACCGCCTTTGCCACAAAATTTTCTTGCCCAGGTGCAACTACTGCTGCTGTTGGCACAGCACTCACAACCGGAGCCGATGGTTCAACGGCTGCCCAAGCTACCGATGGAACTAATTCACCCAATGCCAGCAAAATCGCCAGTCCCAGGGCGATCGCTCCCTTGATAAACCAAGGGGATGGCAGAATAACACTTTTCAATCGCATGGCATGACCCTACGCAATTTAACGAAACTCAAGCAAGATGTTTTCCTATTGTGACAAAATCTTCTTGACAGGACACTAGGCTAGAATCTTCAAATAGCGTTACCTATATAGATGGCAACTTCTGACCTTCCCAGGAATCGAAATAATTTAGAGGACAACTTAGAGTTGCCCACCGATCGCCCGTCCCATGATCACCATCACGACCATCCTCATGGATCGGCGAGTCATCCCCACGTGCATAGCGAGGAATCGCTGAAACGCATTGTCAATCGCTTATCTCGGATTGAAGGTCATATCCGAGGGATTAAGGCAATGGTGCAGGAGAGCCGTGCCTGTCCCGATGTGTTAGTGCAGGTGGCAGCGGTGCGAGGAGCGCTCGATCGCGTGGCTCGGATGATTTTAGATGAACACCTGACCCAATGTATTGCTCGGGCTGCTGAGGAAGGCAACATTGATACCGAGATCGAGGAACTGAAAACTGCCCTCGATCGCTTTTTGCTGTAACGCTTATACCGTGGCAAATAATTCGTCAAAGCTGCGGTCTGGCGCTTCGGGTTTTGCCACAATTTCGACGATTTTATTCCGGGCACTGGGTTGGAATAACGCTTCTACACAGGTTTGAGCCACTTGCGTCCGAGGAATACTGCCCTCAAACAAGGTGTCTGCCTTGGACATGATGACTGAACCTGGGTCGTCGGTATTCTTCAGCCCGCCCGGACGCACGATCGTGTAGGTTAACCCACTTTGTTGCAGATATTCCTCGGCTTGCTTCTTCCATACCAGAATCAAGAAAAACAGGTTTAAGGGATGGAAGAACTTAGACACACACAGCGAGGAGACAAACACAAACTGTTCAATTCCTTTAGCTTTTGCCGCATCCACTAAATTTTTAGTGCCCTCATAATCGGTGCGATAGGGAGCAGTTGGATCAAAGCCCGGTTTAGCCCCCGTAGCGCAAAGTAATACCGTACTATCTGCGATCACGTCGGCTAGAGTGCCGGGATCGAGCACATCTCCCACTACCAGTTCGACCTCCGGCGGGAGAATCGCCCGCGCTGCCTCCAGATTCCGGACTAAAGCCCGGACAGGAATCCCACGCTTGACTAATTGTTCAACAATTCTGCGGCCAGTTTGTCCAGTTGCTCCAGCGACGAAGGCTTTCATCGGCGTTTATCCTAAACGACAGTGCAGTAGATGGAGTGATCCATATCCAGGTTGAATCATTGGGTTCAGTCTGGCAGGATGGATCTGATTCAGATCGTAGTATGTTACTAAGTATTACGACATCGTTCTTGAAGCAGAGTGCTGATCAAGGACATCACCGGAATCGGCGATCGCTCGCATGAATTTTATTGAATGTTCAAGAAAAAAAGGTGGGGCAGTGTCCTGCTTGGGGCACTCTAACCCTATGCCACTAGCAACATGTTTCGGAAACCATCATGCAGCCACACGCGACCGATCATCCAGCCGACAACCTTCCCCAGGGCTTGCTGCACACGACCTCCGTTGTGCCCAGTAGCAATTATTCACCGACAGAGGAACCGACCCGGAGTGTGATTGAGCCAACCCGCTTTTATAACCGCTTTGTGGACTGCATGGAAATGTATGCCGATCGCCAAACTGTGGCGGCATATCTGGATGTGCATCAGGAGTGGTTTCATCGCTGTGCCCATCCCATGAAGGTTGAGGCGATCGGAGATAACAGCTATGCGCTAGTGATCGGGCGCTTTGGTTCCTTTGGCTATGAAATTGAACCGAAGATTGGACTGGATTTATTGCCGCAACAAGAAGGGGTTTACCGGATTGAAACCGTCGCAGTGCCGAACTATGTCGCTTCCGGCTATGACGTAGACTTCCAGGCATCGATGGAATTGGTAGAATTGCCCACCAGTGAATTATTTCAGGGACAGGCCCGATCGCAGGAGAAATTGCCAGAGCGGATTACGCGGGTGCAGTGGCAATTGGATTTAACGGTGATGATCATGTTTCCCCGGTTTATTCATGCGTTACCCAAAGCCCTGATTCAAACCACTGGCGATCAAATTTTGGGACAGGTGGTACGGCAGGTTTCCAATCGGCTGACCCGCAAAGTGCAGGAAGATTTCCACAAGTCGCAGGGCGTTCCCATGCCAAAACTCCCGAAACGCCGCTTCTTCCGCAAAGCTGAACCCGATCCCAATGTGGTGATTGAATTACCCGGTGAGTTGGACAGTGAACCATAAGCCATCGATCGCAAACATGGCTCAATATTTCCGGTTTGCTCCACCTGGTCGGGGAAACCCTTAGAATGGCACACAGCTAGTCATCGGCTGGCGATCGTGCAGTGTTCCATTCTGGCTAAATCTATGCGTCAGTCATCATTGCCGCTAGTCGTGCTAACGCTGGTCGTGATCTCAAGTACGGTGGCGGTTGTTCGTGGCATTGAATCGATCGCGACCTCGAATCAACCTGTTCTGTCGAGTCCCCCCTCGGCTCGGCTCCCGATCGCCACCTCACTATCGCCGGAGCATGATACTCCCCTGGATCTGAACCTGGAGCCATTGCCGGGATCACTACAACCCCCGACGAGTTCCACTCCAGAAGCGCCTGCTGCTCGTCCAACTCCGTCCCCCTCTGCCTCTGTTCCGCCGCCATCAGAGGTGGCTAGCCAACCCCTGGAGCTATCCGATGCCAGGATCTACCAGTTAGTGAATCCTGCTGTCGTGACGATTTATGTGGGGCGGGAAGTGGGGTCGGGCAGTATTGTTAGTGCCGATGGGTTGGTGATTACTAATACCCATGTGGTGCGGCGAGCAGTGCGGCAAAATCAAGCGGTGACCGTGAGAACCGTGACGGGTCGCGAATATGCTGGACAGGTCGTGGCGACCGATCGCGCCAATGATCTGGCATTAATTCGGGTGGCTGCCAGTGCCTTGCCGGAGGTGCGGTTGGCAAATTCAGAGGTGCTTCAGATTGGGCAAACGGTTCACGCGATCGGCAGTCCGTTTGGGCGGGCAGGGGTGATGACTACGGGGCGGTTACTACACATTACTCAGAAGGGGGATTTGCAATCCAATGTGCAGCTTAAACCAGGGAACTCGGGCGGCCCGCTCCTGAATACACAAGGAGAAATGATCGGAGTTAATAAAGGGATTCGTCCGCCTGGAGATGGCTTTGCGGAGATGACCAGTTTGGCAACCAATGTTGCTGTGGCAAAAAGCTTTATTGAGCAAAATCGCGATCGCACAACGCCGATCGTCGAACCCCGGTTCTTACCTGGAACCAATTTTCCGCCTGCGTTTGGAGAGGGCTTTGATCGGCGCGATCGATAATCTAGAACGGGGGTAATCATTACGATTGTTTATAGCTTTATGCTAACTTTTATGAAGACCCTTCACTTCCTTTGAGTTACTATGAGCTTCGTTATCCCTGAGTCTGTCAAAGTCTGGAGTCAATTCTTTCACCCCCTCCTTATGTGGGTGTTATTAGTGCTGTCCAGTTATGCCTTCTATTTGGGCATGAAATCCCGTAAAACACGGACAGCCGATGCCGAGGTGAGAAAGGAACTGATTAAAGGCAAATTTAACGTTAAACATTATCAAGTTGGCTCAATCCTGCTGGCGCTGATGGTGATGGGGTCGATCGGCGGGATGGCAATTACCTACATTAATAACGGTAAGTTGTTCGTCGGTCCTCACCTGTTAGCGGGACTGGGGATGACGGGGTTGATTGCGGCAGCCGCCTCTCTATCCCCCTTTATGCAAAAAGGGCAGGATTGGGCGCGTTATACCCATATCGTGCTGAATGTGGCGATGATGGGCTTGTTTGGCTGGCAGGCGGTAACGGGAATGGAGATTGTGCAGCGAATCATCAGCCGTATGTAGGAACGGATTCGCCTAGGTTTGCGATCGTCAGCCTAGCTTAGAGGTGCAAGAGATTGTGCCTCTATTTTGGTTTTAAAGGGGATGGAATCGTCGGCGTTTGCCGTTGATAAATCACATCATGGCGCTGAATCAAGGCTTTAGCGGCTGCGACACTGGTTGCCAAGCCACTTTGATCTGGTAACACACCTTTGTTAATGCCGATCATTTCCCCCTGCTGATTCAGCAACGGACCTCCCGAGTTGCCGTCCTTCAGCAATCCCGCACTTAGTTGCAAACTGCCATGTTGCGTGATCTGGGTAAAAGTGCCTGTTGTTAGTACGCCGGATTTGCCTGCCGGACTGCCGATCGCGAAGACCGGATCACCCGGTTTTAAGGTTACGGTGTCTGCCAGAGTCACGATCGGTAGGTTGTGTGCCGCAGGTTGCAATTGCACCAGTGCCAGATCGTAACGTAAATCTAAATCAATCACTTTACCAACCCACATCTGCTCAGTAGCCGTTTTAACTTTTACTTCCGGGCTGGTTTGTACCACATGCCGATTGGTCAAAATTAAGCCATCCGATCGCACAATGCTCCCAGACCCAATCACTTGATCCGTGTAAATTGTCACGACTGCCGGATTAACTGTTTGATAGATCGCTTCTGTTTGGGACTGGGGGGGATTGTCCTGCGATAGCGAGGTTGAATGGCTGGACGTTTGCTCAGAGTTAGGCGGGATTTGCTCACCCGATCGAGTGATTTGTTGCATGACCGTATTGGCTTTGAGCGCCACTCCGACCAGTAGCACAAGTGCCAGACTCAAAAGCCAGAATTGCCATTTTTCTAAATGAATTTTGGGCATCCGTTACTGGGTTTCCTGCAACTATGAAAGCATCTCAATCAACGCAATTGGCACTTAATTAAACGAGCCAGGATAAGATGCTGCCAGCATTCTAGCGGATATAACTGAATCAACTTAATCTGATGAATCTGAACCTTAAGCTGAACCCACGTTGAATGGCACTGACTTAAGGACACGCTTAACTTTGATCGCCCCCTAAATCCCCCAATTCTGGGGGACTTTGAGGCTCGGCTCCCCCAGAATTGGGGGTTGGGGGGCAGTTCGGATTGTTATTTCAGTGACATTCAACCCACGTTGATTAGATTCCACCCTTCGGTCAACCGAGGTAGCTGCTACTATTGTCTGGCTGATGGCATGGTAGTAGGAAGAATCACGCGGAGGAGAGTGCTGTGAATAATCGATCGATGATGATATTAAACAGGGTTTGGCTGGGATTTGCGCTAAGTCTGGGGTTGATTGGATGCAACTCCACCTCTTCTCAGCCCTCTCAGACCGCATCCCCTGCTAATGCTCCTACGCCATCGGCAACCGCTAGTCCAGGTCAAGCAAATTCTGGGATGTCATCTCCCGCCGCATCCACGGCTACTCCGACTCCATCTGCCAATTCCAGACCACCGCTCACCGTGGCTAAATTGCAGAATGCTGAATATTACATTCTGGCAAAGGGACCCATCAAGCTGACCAATGGGAAGTATGAAGATCCAGACAGTAAACGGACGTTTGTTATGGATGAAGTAGTGACCTATGGTGACTTAAATCAAGATGGGATTAAGGATGCGGTGACATCGATTAAAGTGAGCGTCCCGAACTCAGGTGATTTTTCTTACCTGGTTGCTGTGATTAATCAATTCGGTAATCCAAAGAACATTTCGGCAGAATTCTTAGGTTCACGCGTGAAAGTGCAGAGCTTAGAAATCAAGCCCGATCGCACGATCGCGGTGGCAATGGATCAATATCAACCGAACGATCCAGAGTGTTGTCCGAGTCTGAAAATTAACAGTACCTACAAGTTCAAGGATCTCCAAACGACCGCTCCTTCACCTCCAGTTCCACAATAATTGGGGAATTCAAACAGTTTATATTTCTTCATGATTTTCTGAGGGGATTTGCCAACTAATCAAACTCTGTTTACAAAATCCGGTAACAAATTGTGCGATCGCCTGCCAATCTAGCGAATTTAACTCTTTAGGACGGTGTGATTTAAAGGATTGCTGTGATCTTCTTCTCTTTAATTCACCTGATCGAGTGAGGCGCAAAGCAAAAAATCTTAAAACCTGAGAGTTTTATATCTATCCTGATACGACTTTGCTCAGCTTTTCACTGATTTTCTCAGTTATAAACTGTAGATCTTCTGATTTTCCAATAGGGTCTATGGTAGACTAAGGAAAATTTTTCATTTGTACAAACTTAGTGCTTCAGGATTACGTCGCCTGAGTTAGTAGCTGGTGAAAAATGCTGATCTACCCGTAATTAAAGCTGCAAAGTTCTCACAAAGTAGCCGCAACATCAACTTGATATTTGCGAAATTTTTGGGTGGAGCTAAGCCAACGAAGATGAAGCGAACGAGGAACTTATGGAATTATTAGCCTTTGTTCACACGGCAGCAAATTATGAGAACCCCGCTTCTGACCCAGAGGTGCGGTTGTTTGATGGAGTGAGCTGGAAAATACCCAGTTCTGCGTGGATTGGTCTTGCCGGGGTTGCCGTCACGGTGGCAACAGTAGGCGGTTCACCAGAAACAGCGCTGGCAGCGACAAATACGGTTGTGGCTCCGGGCAGTTCTGGTGCAGAAGTGGAAGCTGTGCAAACAGCCTTGGGGATCGAAGCGGATGGTCAATATGGGGCGCAAACAACTGCCGCTGTCACCGATTTTCAACTCCGCCAGGGCTTGAAGCAGGTTGACGGGATTGTTGGCAAGGAAACAGCTACAGCTTTGGGTTTGGATGAAAACTATCGTCCTGTGTCCTATGGCTTTGCAGACACCAACTACGGGTCGGGTGTGAATATTCGATCGGGTCCTGGACTGGATTACCGGATTATTGGTGGAGCACCGGATGGCTCACTACTGAATGTAGATTACTACAATGCTGAATATCGGGATGGCTACGTCTGGACTCCCGTTAGCTCGGGTGGTTGGATTGCTGCCGATTATGTAGACTACTACGGCGAGTATCGTCCAGTCGGCTACTACGATGATTACTACTACTACAACGGTTACTATCCGACATCCTCTGATTGCTACGACGACTGGGACTACTCTCCCGTCTCGTCCTACAGTGGTCGAGTAGACACCCGCAGTAACATTGGCTTGAATGTTCGGAGTGGTCCCGGCTTAGGTTATGGGGTAGTCGATGGCTACAGCGAAGGCTCCTACGTTTATTCGGGTGGTGGTCCGGTGTATCGGGATGGGTACACCTGGGTCGAAACCTCGAATGGATGGGTTGCGTCCGACTATCTCTACTAACCCTGTAATTGACTCCACGACGCAATTGAATCGTTGCTACTGGCAATAAAGCGATCGGGCAGAAGCTGGGAATGTACCAACGTCTGCCCGATTTTTTTAGATTTTGGATTAATGCAAGAAATGACGGATGCCAGTTAGCACCATAACAATGCCGAGTTCATTCGCGGCCTTGATCGAATCCTGATCGCGCAAACTACCGCCCGGTTGCACGATCGCGGTAATTCCTGCGGCGGCGGCGGTTCGGACTGAGTCATCAAACGGGAAGAAGCCATCACTGGCCAGAATTGCGCCCTGGGCGTTGTCGCCTGCCTGTTCTAATGCAATTTTGACCGAGCCAACCCGATTCATTTGTCCGGCACCGACTCCCAAGGTGGCACGATCGCGGGTGACGACGATCGCATTCGACTTCACATGCTTACAGATCTTCCAGGCAAACAACAGTTCTTCTAACTGCGCCGGAGTCGGTTGCCGATCGGTGACAATCTGCCACTGGTTCGGATCCGCTACTTGATCATCGGCGGTTTGCACCAGAAATCCCCCTGCGATCGCTTTGACGGTTTCTGCGGGGCCATGGCGTAAATCAGGCAGCGTTAATACTCGCACCTTCGACTTAGCCGCCAGAATCTCCTGGGCATTGGGGTCACAGCCGGGAGCCACCACACATTCCAAAAAGGTTTTAGTCAGTGCGGTCGCGGTGGCAGCATCGATCGGGCGGTTCAGTGCCACAATGCCACCAAAGGCAGATACCGGGTCGGCATTGAAGGCTTTCTCATAGGCTTCAGCCAAACTATTGCCCAGGGCGGCTCCACAGGGATTTGTGTGTTTCAAAATGGCGGCGGCAGGTGAATTTTGCGGATCGGCAAACTCGGCAATAATTCGGCGGGCGGCTTCCAGATCCACCAGGTTGTTATAGCTCAGTTCTTTACCCTGGAGTTTGGTGGCGGCTGCCCATCCGGTTGCGGTGGCTCCGGTTTGATACCAGGCGGCGGGTTGGTGGGGATTTTCGCCGTAGCGTAAGGTTTGCAGTTGTTGCCCGGAAAGGCTGAAGGTTTGGGGTAAGGAACTCGTCTCCGTTTCGGCAGATTGCTGCTCTAAATACAGGGCGATCGCGCGATCGTAACTGCCGGTATGCTGGAAGGCTTGCAGCGCACAGCGTTGGCGGAAGTCTAAGGAAGCCTCGCCTTGATGTTGCCGGAGTTCCTGTAGATACCCAGCGTACTGATGGGGATTGCACAGTACCGTCAGGTGGGCATAGTTTTTTGCCGATGCCCGCAACATGGCAGGGCCACCAATATCAATCTGCTCGATCGCGTCTGCTAAGGTGACATCCGGTTTGGCGATCGTTCGCTCAAACGGATACAGATTAACAACCACCAGATCGATCGGGCGAATCTGCTGGGCTTCCAAGTCTGCCACATCCTCAGCCAGATCCCGCCGCGCCAGAATGCCACCATGAATCCGAGGATGCAGGGTTTTGACCCGACCTCCTAAAATTTCCGGTGATCCGGTGTAGTCAGAAACTTTAGTCACTGGTAATCCAGCAGCTTTCAAGGCATTGGCAGTGCCACCGCTACTAATTAGATCAAAGCCAAATTCATTCACTAAGCTTTGAGCCAATTCAATTAATCCTGTTTTGTCCGATACGCTCAATAACGCTAGTCGTGCCATGCCATTCCCCTTCGTTCCTAGAATCAGTTCAGCTTGCAAGCTAATGGTTGTCAGCGCAAAAATCGCCACAAGAGATCTAGTTTACCGAAGGATCAGGTACAGGATTTATCGATTCAGATCCGTTTGGAGTTGCTGCCGCATTTGTTGTAAGGCGCTTTTCAGGAGTTGCTGTAATCCTGCCTTTTGGGTGGCATCGGGCATCAACGAGGTCAACAGGTTTTGGATATTGCCAGCATTGCGAGTGATTTTGGTGCGATCGAGCTTTTGGGGATCAAAGCCACTATCCACCAGGGACTCAATTTGCTCGATCGCGATCTGACTCAGTTGGTTGATGGCATCCCGCTGTTGGGAGTTCAGTTGCAACTCTGACCCGACATTCAAATTGTTGGTATTGAGCCGCATCGGTTCTGGTAATTGAGAGGTTTCTGGGGCTGGTACGGCAATATCCTGGGCGATCGCTGGAACCCCGGACAGTCCAGATAGACCGATAGCCAGTAGTCCCGATAGCAGCATGATAGATTTATTATTCATCGGAATCAATTAAGAAAGGAGATCCTGAGCCAATTGTCTGAGATCTGGACGCAGTTGCGGCTAAAAAGTTTCAAGCTAAATCAATGTCCGAACGGCGGCAAAATCGCTAATATCATAACGTTGCTGCTACGAATGGGGGAGAAATCGCTTGGTGTTAGATGTGATTACTGTGCCACCTGCTTCGGGTCAGCCCCCCCAGGGCACGATTGTGCTGCTGCATGGTTGGGGCGCTAATTATCAAGACCTGGTGGCGATCGCCCCTTACCTGAATTTGCCCGACTATCAATTTGTGTTTCCGAATGCCCCCTTTTCCCATCCCTATAATCCTGTGGGCAAGATGTGGTATGACCTGCCGGATAATTATAGTTTTTTGGGCACCCCGGAATTTGCTCAGCGATCGGATCTCTCGACCAGTCGGCAATTGCTGACGGAGTTAATCCACTCCCTGCCAGAAACAACAGGGGTGCCCCTGGCTGAAACGATTCTGGGTGGCTTTTCCCAGGGGGGAGCTATGACGTTAGATGTGGGACTCAACCTCCCCTTAGCTGGATTAATGATCTTGAGTGGGTATCTTCATGCCCCCCTCAACCCACAGGGCGAAGGGTTTCCCCCCGTCCTGTTACTCCACGGTACTCAGGATACGGTGGTGCCGATCCGCTCTGCCTACCGCGCCCGAGATAGCCTCAAGTCATTGGGGGCGACGGTGCAGTATGAAGAATTTCACATGGGACACGAAATTCAGCCGATCGTCCTGGGGTCTATTCAAAATTTTGTTAAAGATTTGGTGTCAATGGGCTAATTTCCCGACAAGCGCTCACTTGAATGAAATCAGTAAAGTAAGATTGGGTAGGGGCATACACGGAAAATAGCCTTTAGCCGCCGATTCTATAGTCGGTTGGATAGGGCGGAGGAAGAGGGGGAACTATGACCACGATCGACACTAAGCATCCAGATATCCTATCGGTAACGCCAACGGAAGTCGCTGAACTGGCGGCACGCTTAGAGGATGATAACTATGCCACGGCCTTTGAAGGTTTAAATGACTGGCATTTGTTACGCGCGATCGCGTTTCAACGCCCCGAGCTAGTGGAACCCTATGTGTACCTGCTAGATTTAGAAGCTTACGATGAAGCGTAATTAAGCGATCGGAGCTAATTCGGTTGGATCAGCGACAGTCTCAGCAGAGGCAGGGTTGCTCAGGTCAGCCGCCGGGGCAGGTGGAAAATGTTTGTCAATCAACGCGGGAATTTCTTTGGCAGTGATGCGGCTATAGCGCTGCTTATTCGGCATGACTAAGTTAGGCCCCGCTTTGCACTGTTTCATGCAGCCCGTCCCCTTCACCGTCACTTGATCAGTTAACCCGCGATCGCTTAAGGTTGCTGCCAATGCCTGACAGACCGCTTTCCCCCCCCGCTTCATACAATCCGACTTTTGACACATGGCGATCGTCGCTTTGGCGGCTGGTTTAGTGGCTTTTTCTGAAGTTGGGGCTGGGGAGGATGGGGTAACTCCAGACGTTGTAATTCGATCTGCCTTAAACTTAATCTCCTCGGTATCCAGGTAGACGACTTTTTCCCCCGTCACCTGTACCCAATCTCCTGGCATCAACACCCTTCCCACCGATGCCCGAGCCTCTTTAGACAATTTGATGCAATGTTCGCCGTCTGCTGTTCGTAAGTTCAACCACTTGATCTTGTAGCCATCTTCCACCGCAAACCCGAGAAACCGTCCTTCCAGACGAAATTCTGATACTTGCTTGTGCTTCTTACCCATGATCAAAATCCTGCTTACTAAAAGGATGGGGAGCGTGAAATGGCGAGGCTAATGGGTCGGGTGGTCGGAAGTAAAATCAGTGAACCTAGGGATTGATGTCGGGCATCGTTGGGATGCGCCAGCACTGTTCCAGCCAGTCGATTAATTCGGATCTGGAGGCCGTGAGTTGTTGAATCACACTACGGAGTTGCACCAATACGATCGGGCGATCAATCTCGACATGCAAACGACCGTCGGCGCGACAATCACAGAGAATATCTAATGCTTGAAGTCGTTGGCAGGCTTGCCAGCGATCGCAGCGAGAAATTGTCAAAACAGGGGTAGTTAAGGGGAGAGAACTAACGGATTTCATCAAGGTTTTGCAAATGCGAAAAGTTCTTACTTAAAAATACGGATGTCGTCTGAACCAACCGTTGATCTGGTGGGATGATGACTGGGGATAAGCGGTAAACACCCACAATTAAAGGATTTGCCACGAATGGCTAGTAGATAACTCCAGATTCATCGAGTTCTATTCCTGAGCATACCCAAATAAAAATTCAATTTAACGACATTATTTAGCAAGTTAGACCCAACTTGATGCCTCAACAAGCCCTGACCTCCCGGCGAACGCCTCATTGAGAATCTTCGTCAATAAGCTGCTTGACCTAAGTATACCAAAATCTGTCATTTGCATATCTTTTTCAATAAGAATCTGTCGATTGAAGGAAGGGAGGTGGGGAGGTGAGGGCGATGGGGAGGTGAGGGCCTGTCTCTTATACACATCT
>NZ_JBLZFZ010000055.1:0-45593 GCF_050753385.1 Pantanalinema rosaneae CENA516 | reverse complement strand
AGATGTGTATAAGAGACAGGGATAGAGTCCGGTGAGGGGGATGGGTTGAGGCGGTTGAAGCGAGAAGGTTTGACTGAAGCAGGTATTGGCAATCAAGAGGAGGGCTTGGTGTAGATTAGCAATGCCGCCTTCGATCAGGTAACGCCAAAGTTGGTTGGCGATCGCTAAGGGCACTGTGGAATGGCTGATTAAATCGGGATCGGGACGATCGTCACCAGGTAAGACAATTAAAGTAGCTCCCGATCGTTGGACGGTTTCCTGCACCACTTCTAGTCCGTAAGACCAATAGGCGCGTCCACCTAATAACCGCAGGATGATCACCTGAGCCTGTTGCAATACCGTTTCAGCGTAGGTGTCGATCGTCAGTTGTTGCTGGAGATGGAGTAAATTCGCGACCCGGAAGGCTGGAAAGTCAGTCGGGAGTTGGGTAGCGACGGTTGCCAGAGTTTGAATTTCTGTATCAGCCGCCGTGAGAAACACGATCGGGGCGGGAGTTTGGTCAACAAACACCACTCCTTCATCTCCAGGATTCCAGCCTCCCGGTGTGGCAGCAAGACGATGCATAAGCTAAAGCAATTGCTAAAAATTAATGATTACTATCAGGTTTCGTTATTCTCTGAACCTGATTTAGTGGCAGTTTAGTGATCCTTTGCCCTCATCTCCCACCCTATAATGGCGTTCTGGATCTAGGATCGATATCAGTGAACTTGACCTGACATCCCAAAGGTGAATTATGACTCAAACGCTGCCACTAACCACCGAAAACGTTGAAACTGTATTGGATGAAATGCGCCCATACCTGATGGCAGATGGCGGCAACGTGGAATTAGTGGATATTGATGGACCGATCGTTAAATTGCGGCTTCAGGGTGCCTGTGGTTCCTGCCCCAGTTCTGCCATGACTTTGAGAATGGGAATTGAACGCCGTTTGCGGGAATTCATTCCGGAAATTGCAGAAGTTGAGCAAGTGCTGTAGAACCAATCCAGCATTCGATCTAGATTTCACTCGTAGGGGTTGATGACTCGATCGCCCCTACCAGAGTGGATTGTGCTGTAGCGGACACCAAGTGAACCAAAGACATCTGTTATCGTAAGCGTTGTAACGACACCAACAGACTTTGGAGCATCAACTCCAATATCAGTTCCCTTAGTTCCTTGCCCTTCGCTGTCAGCTAATCTATGCCTCATCCCCTCTACGTCGCCTTTATCTGGCACCAACATCAACCGTTGTACAAAAGTCGGGCGGCATCGACAGCCACCGATGGGCAGTATCGCTTACCGTGGGTACGGTTACACGGCACCAAGGATTACCTCGATTTAATCCTAATTCTGGAAAAATATCCCAAGCTGCATCAAACGGTGAATCTAGTCCCATCGTTGATTCTGCAAATTGAGGATTACGTCGCTGGGAAGGCTCTCGATCCTTACTTACAGATTGCGCTACTACCGACAGAGCAACTGACCCAGGAGCAAAAAGAATTCGCCATCCAACATTTCTTTGATGGCAACCATCGCACCTTAATTGACCCGCACCCCCGCTACGCCGATCTATTTAATCAACGGCAGGATCAAGGCTTAACCTGGTGCTTAGAACACTGGACAGCCCAGGATTACAGCGATTTAGCGGCATGGCATAACCTGTCGTGGATCGATCCACTGTTTTGGGATGATCCCGAAATTGCCGATTGGCTCGATCGCGGCAAAGGCTTTACCCTCAGTGATCGCCAA
Organism: Pantanalinema rosaneae CENA516; assembly: GCF_050753385.1. NCBI lineage: Bacteria > Bacillati > Cyanobacteriota > Cyanophyceae > Leptolyngbyales > Leptolyngbyaceae > Pantanalinema > Pantanalinema rosaneae. Next base: position 43,865 of record NZ_JBLZFZ010000055.1, on the reverse strand, counting down.
CGGATTCACTCCAAACAACGCCAGATCCTCAGTCGCATTATTCCCCAGCACAGAAAGATGCAGGAGACGGGGCAGTTGGAAATTACGACAACACCTTACACCCACCCAATCTTGCCATTGTTAGCCGATACCGATGCTGGACGTGTGGCTGTCCCCGACATGGTATTACCGCAACACCGCTTTCAGTGGGCAGAAGACATTCCCCGCCATCTCCAGAAAGCCTGGGACATGTATGAGGAACGCTTTGGGCGATCGCCACGGGGTTTGTGGCCGTCTGAGCAATCCGTCAGTCCCGTGATTCTCCCCGACATTGCCAAACAAGGATTTGAGTGGATTTGCTCCGATGAGGCGGTTTTAGGCTGGACATTAGATCACTTCTTCAGCCGCGATGGTTCAGGTAATGTCTATGAACCCGATAAACTTTACCGTCCCTATCGCTTAGAAACTCCGGTCGGCGATTTGGCGATCGTCTTCCGTGACCACCGGCTTTCCGATCTATTGGGCTTTACCTATAGCTCCATGCCACCGGAGAAAGCCGCCAGAGATCTCGTCGGTCACTTAGAAGCGATTTCCCGTTCCTTAAAAGCGCAACAAGCCAGTGGCAACACCGCTCTAGAAGATCCCTGGCTGGTGACGATCGCTTTAGATGGCGAAAACTGCTGGGAGTTTTATCCCCAGGATGGTCTGCCCTTCCTAACCGCCCTATACGAAACCCTCAGCCAAGATCCCGATATTCAACTGGTGACTGTCTCCGAATTCCTCGATCAGTTTCCCCCAACTGAGACTTTACCTGCCGATCAGTTACACAGTGGCTCCTGGGTGGATGGCAGTTTCACGACCTGGATTGGCGACCCCGCCAAAAATCGCGCCTGGGATTTACTCACCGCTGCCCGTCAGGTTTTAGCCAAACACCCTGAAGCCACCGAGGAAAATAATCCCGAAGCTTGGGAAGCGTTGTATGCCGCCGAAGGTTCGGACTGGTTCTGGTGGTTTGGCGAAGGGCATTCGTCCAATCAGGATGCCATGTTTGACCAACTGTTCCGCGAACACCTGGCTGCCCTGTACCAAGCCTTAAATGAACCTGTTCCGGTTAGTGTCCGACAGCCGATCGAGATTCATATCGCCCAGGGCGACCATCCCCCGCAAGGCTTCATCCATCCGATCATTGATGGCATTGGCGATGAGCAGGATTGGGAACGTGCCGGACGCTTTAACGTAGGTGGAGCGCGGGGAACGATGCACCGCAGTAGTCCGATCCAACGCCTCTGGTATGGTGTCGATCACTTAAACTTCTATCTGCGATTAGACTTTCAAACTGGCATCACACCGGGAGTCGATTGTCCGCCCGAGGTGAATCTGCTCTGGTACTATCCCGATCACTTGATGGCGAATAGCCCGGTACCCCTGGTAGAACTACCTGATGAAGCCCCACTCAATTATCTCTTCCATCATCACCTGGGGATTAATCTGCTGACCCAAACGATCTGGTTTCAGCAAGCGGGGGAATATTCCCGATGGCATTCCCGCGCCAGTCGTGCCCAGGTGGGGTTAGAGTCCTGCCTGGAGGTTGCCGTCCCCTGGGCTGATCTGCAAGTCGATCCCGATTGGTCACTCCGCCTAACGTTAGTCTTATCAGATGGGGGACGCTATCGCGATTACATGCCCGAACATGCCTTAATTCCGATCTGGGTGCCATAGCTCCTATCCACATACGGCTGATCTATAGGGAGTCGATCGCGATTCCTACTGCACTCCAAACCGTTTATACAATAAACAAGTAGGGTCACTTTGCGTACTCCTCAGCAGGTAGGTTTAGCATGGTACATACTCCGAGCAAATCCCTAACGCTAGCGGAATTTCTCCAGTTGCCGGAGACAGAACCTGCTAGCGAGTACATCGATGGGCAAATTATTCAAAAGCCGATGCCCCAGGGTGAACATAGTGTTATTCAGACTGAATTAGCACCAGCGATCAACTCAATTGTTAAACCACAAAAGATCGCCCGATCGTTTACAGAATTACGCTGCACATTTGGGGGACGCTCAACTGTACCTGATATTGCCGTATTTTTGTGGAGTAGAATTCCTCGCAAGGAAGATGGTGGAGTGGCAAATAATTTTTTGATCGCTCCAGATTGGACGATCGAAATTCTGTCACCAGACCAGAGCCAAACCAAAGTCACGAAAAATATTCTGCATTGCCTTCAGCATGGCACTCAAATGGGATGGCTAATTGATCCAGAGGAACAATGTGTTTTCGTTTATCTACCCGATCGCTCAACAACGGTCTATGAAGAACCAAATGCACAGTTACCAGTGCCAGAATTCGCTCAAGGCTTTCACCTGACAATAGAAGGCTTATTTAGCTGGTTAATGGAATAGGTCTAAAGCTAATACAAACGCGGTAGGGAGCAAATAACTCTCTACCGCGTTTAATTAAATCAATGAGTTAGTTACTCAGCCGCTTGCGGTAGCAGTTCCCGCTTGTCGCCCTGGAGTACCTTCACCTGTCCTTCGCTATCGACATCGACGATCGCGACATCACCGTTCTTGATCCGGCTGGAGAGGATTTCCTCAGCCAGTGAATCTTCCAGGAGTCGCATAATCGCCCGACGCAATGGACGAGCGCCGTAGCTGGGGTTGTAGCCTTCCTTCACCAAGCGATTCTTGAAGGCTTCGGTGACTTCCAGCGTAATCCCTTGCTCCCGCAGGCGACCAAACACCTCGTTGAGCATGATGTCGGCGATCTCTTTGATCTCACCCTCATCCAATTGACGGAAGACGATGATCTCATCCAGACGGTTGAGGAACTCAGGACGGAAGTATTGCTTCAGTTCTTCGTTCACCAACGAGCGAATCCGGTTGTACTTGGCTTCGGCAGCATCGCCATCGGCAATCTCGAAGCCCAGGCTGTTCATGCCACCCTTCTCGATTACCTTAGAACCGATGTTGGAGGTCATGATTAGCAGGGTGTTCTTGAAGTCCACGGTGCGCCCCTTGGCATCGGTCAGACGACCATCTTCCAGGATTTGCAGCAGCATGTTGAAGACATCCGGGTGTGCCTTCTCAATTTCATCGAACAATACAACGGTGTAAGGACGACGACGAACGGCTTCGGTTAATTGACCGCCTTCGTTGTAGCCGACATAGCCAGGAGGCGAACCGATCAGCTTAGAAACGGTGTGACGCTCCATGTATTCCGACATATCCAGCCGGATCATGGCATCTTCGGAACCGAAGAAGTAGGAGGCTAATGCCTTGGTCAACTCCGTCTTACCTACCCCGGTAGGACCCGAGAAGATAAAGCTGGCGATCGGGCGGTTGGGATTCTTCAAGCCCACGCGAGCTCGCCGGATGGCACGAGACACTGCTTTCACGGCTTCTTCCTGACCAATCAAGCGCTGGTGCAGGGTGTCTTCCATGTGTAGCAGCTTCTCGGATTCGGTTTCCGTCAGCTTGTTCACCGGGACACCTGTCCAGGAGGCGACGATTTGAGCGATATCCTCTTCGTCTACCACGGGCTGATCCGTGTCGGGAGATTCATTCTTCTTGCTTTGAGCGATCGCCCGGATTTCGGCTTTGATCTCCATTTCGCGATCGCGCAGTTCTCCGGCTTTGTCAAAGTCCTGAGAACGGACGGCATCGTCTTTGTCTTTCAGGACTTGCCGCAGTTGCTTGTCTAGCTCTCTAGCGGCGGGGGGCAACTGGGAGTTGATCAAACGAACGCGAGAACCCGCTTCATCGATCAAGTCGATCGCTTTATCAGGCAGGAAGCGGTCGGAAATATACCGATCGGATAGCTTCGCGGCAGCTTCCAGCGCCAGATCGGAGATCTTCAGCTTATGGTGCTGCTCGTAGCGTTCCCTTAGACCTCGGAGGATTTCGATCGTTTCATCGACCGTAGGTTCACCCACCATCACGGGTTGGAAGCGCCGTTCCAGAGCGGCATCCCGTTCGATGTGCTTCCGATACTCATCCAGGGTGGTTGCACCGATACATTGCAGTTCACCCCGAGCCAGAGCTGGCTTGAGGATATTGGCCGCATCGATCGCGCCTTCGGCAGCTCCAGCGCCAATCAGAGTGTGAACTTCGTCGATCACTAGAATGACATTTCCGGCAGACCGGATCTCATCCATGATCTTCTTCAGGCGTTCTTCAAACTCACCTCGGTACTTGGTGCCTGCCACCAGTAAGCCGATGTCTAGGGTGACAACCCGCTTATCTTCTAGAATGTCGGGCACATCATCATTAGCAATCCGTTGTGCCAACCCTTCCGCGATCGCGGTTTTACCCACCCCAGGTTCACCAATTAGCACCGGATTATTTTTGGTGCGGCGACCCAGGATTTGAATCACCCGTTCAATTTCTTTCTGACGACCAACGACGGGATCCAGCTTGCCTTCGGCAGCGAGTTGCGTCAAGTTGGAGCCAAATTCATCTAAGGTTGGGGTCTTCGTCCGTCCTTGCGAGCCACCCGATGTGACTTCAGCGGTTTCACCCAACATCCGAATCACTTGGGTTCGGACTTTCGAGAGATCGACACCCAGGTTTTCTAATACTCTGGCGGCGACTCCCTCACCTTCTCGGATTAAACCCAGAAGTAAGTGTTCGGTGCCAATGTAGTTATGTCCCAGTTGCCGAGCTTCTTCGAGGGATAGCTCTAGAACTCGTTTAGCTCTGGGCGTAAATGGAATCTCGACCGCAACGAACCCGGAACCGCGACCGATAATCTTTTCAACTTCAATGCGGGCATCTTTGAGGTTAACCCCCATCGATTTCAAAACTTTGGCGGCGACGCCGGTCCCTTCTCCAATCAGACCCAGGAGGATCTGTTCTGTACCCACGAAATTATGACCCAGGCGGCGAGCTTCCTCCTGAGCGAGCATAATTACCTTGATAGCTTTTTCTGTGAAGCGTTCAAACATGGTGTATTCCTGTCACCTGCTGCGTGCCGGTACTGCTGATTTTAGCATAGCGAAATTGCCCGACTGTCCGAAATCAGCCGCCGGTAGAATTCGTGATCCCCGAACCTCGGGATATGATCACGTCGCCTCCTGATTGTTTGCTCCCGAAGGGAGATTTTGCAGGGCAAAGGGGTGCTTCGTCAACTGATTTCAAGGTGACAGAGAATTCGGATGTATAGAGAAATAAATTGTTGGACGATCGACGGTTGGGGCTTAAACCATAACTGGCTAGACAACCGATTACCGATTTCACTCCAGTAGCCCCTGTCTGCTTAACGAAGCAGCACTCGCCCATAATCCCGGCTTGATGGGAGCCAATTCTGAGCCCATACGCTGGTAGCGATTAGCCCACCCAACTGACATCCTCATCAGAGTTATTAATTGAAGGAAGCGGCTTTGAGATGGGAATCTCCCGCCGGACAGGTTGGTTGCCCTGGGCAGATACTTGACGACGGTTAAGAGAGGGGGACTGGTTAACCCCAGGCAGCACGTCTGGATGGACAACCTGACCGGGAACCGATCGCTGTTCTGAAGAGGCCTTTTCGGGCAGAATTACCTTTTTCATCAGGTACTCAATCGTCTGTTGCTTGACCCAGCCCCGCGCCGCCAAAATCTCCCCAAATCTCATTCCGGTCAGTTTTTGATCATTTAAAGCAACATCAATCTGGGCTGGAGTTAATAAGCCTGCTTCGACTAAATAGCCACCCAGCCGCTTATTGGAGGACGTTGGGTTAGAAGTCGGAAGATTAGGGCGGGAATGACTATGGTTTTGCATGATCGGAAGTCCAGGAAAATTCAGGGGCTAAACTCAATGGCTAGCAAGCATGGCAGCTTAGCTCAATCGTGGCGTTACCCTAGAGGATTTGCGGCTAGTAAATCTACTAGGGATATTTCATTCGACTGGATTAAAACCATCTTTATCTAAACTTAAGATGGCACATTCTATCAGGGTTTGGCATAGCTCCAGGGGTAAGTCATCCAATCTAACTTTATGTAAATCTAAGGATGGATTACTCTCAACCATCCGGTTCGCCACCCCACTCCTGCCCAATTAATTCATGGGCGATCGCTAGAATTACGGATAACGGCTTTAACTTACCTTCATGAATTCATCACCTTGGCCGTATGAGCCGCGACAAGATCCACGATCGTCATTTGTTCATAAGGTTCAAACGGCTGATGAATCCAGGGATTGTCAGGTAGATAACTGACATAGTAGTCCGGTGCAATCACAGAACATGCCTTATACCAGAGGACAGCCGATCGCACGTCTTCGACCTGGGGCGTGTGATACTCCTGTAACCACACAAGGGTTTCCTTTAACGTCACACCCGAGTCAACCAGATCATCCACCAATAACACCCGACTGCCCAGTGTTGGCGTAGTCATGGTCAGCGATCGGGCGATCGTCAACGACCCTCGTACCTGATTCCCTGTACCGCCATAGGACGATGTCGCCAAAATTGCTAAAGGCACATCATAAATTCGTGCCAGAATGTCGCCAACTCTTAACCCACCCTTTGCCAGACAGAGAATTTGATTAAACGTCCAGTTGGATTGATAGATCTGCACCGCCAGTTGTTCGATCGCGCGGTGATAGTCTGACCAGGAAACGTAGAGATCGGGCATGGTAATGGCAACAGGAATAATAAAGATTACTGATCCGCTTGGCAGTGCAGAAAGATGATGAAAATGATACAACTGATGACCAATCTTCTGGCATTGCCCTATGAACAATTCTGCGGCTCCTGACCCCCCTGAATCGGCGATCGCCCAACGGCTGAGCTTTAGTACCAAGCTGGCTTATGGGGCAGGTGACTTGGGGGCAGCGATTACAGCCAACATTCTGGCAGTCTTTCTACTGATCTTTTTTACTAATGTGGCAGGGTTGAGTCCCGGTTTGGCAGGCAGCATTCTGATGATTGGCAAAATCTGGGATGCGGTCAACGATCCGATCGTCGGTGTGTTAAGCGATCGCACCAAACATCGATGGGGACGACGGTTGCCCTGGATGGTCTGGGGGGCGGTGCCCTTTGGGATTTTCTTTTTTCTGCAATGGGTAGTCCCCCAGTTCAGTCCCGATCGCACCACTAACCAATGGGGCTTGTTCTGGTACTACATCGCCATCTCCGTCATCTTTAACACGTTCTATACGATCGTCAACCTGCCCTATACGGCACTGACACCGGAGCTAACCCAGGACTACGACGAACGTACCAGCCTGAATAGCTTTCGGTTTGCCTTCTCGATTGGGGGCAGTATTTTATCTCTGGTGATTGCCTTACAAATTTTTAATTGGATCAAAGACGATCGCATCCAACAATATCTCTGGTTGGGTGGAATTTGTGCGGTTTTATCGGTGCTGCCGATCTACTGGTGTGTTTGGGGCATTCGTCATCGTGCCTTACAAACCGAACAGTACCGCCAGGAAACCACCGCCAATCAGGCATCGCTGCCCTACCTGCAACAATTGAAGATTGCCTTTAGTAACCGCCCCTTTGTCTATGTAATCGGCATTTACCTCTGTTCCTGGCTGGCGGTGCAGAATACCGTGGCAGTCATCCCTTACTTTGTCAAAAACTGGATGGGATTGACCGATCAAGACTTCACTCAGGTCGTGATTGCGGTGCAAGTGACAGGGTTAATCATGCTATTTGTCTGGAGTGCTGTGAGTAAGCGGGTGGGGAAGAAAGCCGTTTACTTTATGGGCATGGCAATCTGGATCATTGCTGAAGTGGGGTTGTTTCTCTTGCAACCGGGGCAAATTGGATTGATGTATGTTCTAGCCGTGATGGCAGGATTTGGCGTATCCACGGCGTATTTAATTCCCTGGTCAATGATTCCCGATGTGATTGAACTGGATGAACTACAAACAGGACAACGACGAGAAGGGATTTTCTATGGCTTTATGGTACTTCTACAAAAAGTTGCCCTCGCCATTGGCTTATTCCTGGTGGGCTTAGCCCTGGAAGGAGCAGGCTTTGTAGAATCGATCGCGGGTCAACCTGAACCACTCCAACCCGACTCTGCCCTCTTCGCGATCCGCCTGATGATTGGCCCTGTTCCTACGATCGTGTTACTGATTGGACTGGTGCTGGCATACCTGTATCCCATTACTCGCGAAGTTCATGCCGAAATTCTGTTGAAACTGCGGGAACGCCGCTTAGGGAATCAGACAGGTTCCAGTCAAGATGGGTAATGAGGGATCGACCACAGGCAAGGGTAATTTCCCTATGGTCGATCGCCCAGTGATCATCCAGTGTATTATTCCCGGTAATCCGTCCGGACTGTCGTTTCGGGTTCCCGATACACCGTATGCTGAGTCCGGGGTTTACGGAATAGGTTGGCAAGCCCAATTAGACCGAGTAAGCCTAACCAGCCCCAATTATTGTTATCGTCTCTCGTTTCTTGAAATGGAGTTGTATCCAGGGTAGGTGAGGTGGTATCCGTCTGTGCGATCGCTGGAACCGCCATCGGTAGCGTCGCCAAACTAACCGCAATTACACCCGCGCCTAAAATTCTTTTAGCTGAATGAGCTAATTTCATAGATGAATCCTCGATTTAAGCTGTGAATGAAGTATGAGAACAACAACTGAACTCAAAGGCGTTGAATTTCAGGAATTAGTACCGCGCCCGAGTGCTGCTGACTTCATCGCGGTCACGATATTGCACCGTCGGTTCATCATTCTTCCGCGCCAAGCCTGCTAAACCGATCAGTCCTAACAGCCCCAACCAGCCCCAGTCAAAATCGCGATCGCCCGCCTGATCCGTTGTTGTATCCGTGGTCTGACCTGTGGTGGTGCCAGCCGGGGTGTCTTGAGCAGAAGCAGGCATGATCAGCGGCAGGGTAGTCAATCCCAACGTCAGTACCGTAGCTCCAGCCAGTTTCGAGAATGCCGTGAGTCGCATGGATAAATCTCCTGTGTGTTTGATAAATCAATCAGTTGCAACTCGCTCAATTCATTGCAGCGAAGCAACGCATCACACTATCAAGTTATCCAGTTCATCTCTGGCTTAAATCGCCCCAAAGCTAGAAAGCTCAAGCGCTACATCTGCCGCTAAAGGGGTAGAAAGCAGCCTATGGAGCGATCGCAGATTCAGCCGACTCACCTACATCTACAGCCTTCGAGAGTGGCTTTTGCGGCAAGGGGGCAGAGGGGCAAATATCGGCTAACGCACAGCGATCACACTGCGGATTCCGCGCCATACAGGTCGATCGACCGTGATAAATCAACCGGATTGACCAATTTTCCCAATCGGGCTGGGGCAGTAATTTCATTAAGTCCCGTTCAATCCGAATTGGGTCGGTATGGGTGGTCAGTCCCAACCGATAACTCAAGCGCTTGACATGGGTATCAACCGTCACGCCCATGTGGATATCAAAGGCATTTGCCAGGACAACGTTTGCCGTTTTTCGCGCCACTCCCGGCAACCTGAGCAACTCTTCCATCAGCTTGGGCACTTCTCCGCCAAACTGCTCCATAATCATGCGGCAGGCACCCTGAATATTTTTGGCTTTATTGCGATAGAACCCAGTCGATCGCACCAGAGTTTCCAGTTCACTCAGGTCTGCCCCTGCCAGAGCCGCCGCATCGGGAAACCGCCGGAATAACTCCGGAGTCACCATGTTTACTCGCTCATCGGTACATTGGGCGGAGAGAATGGTGGCAACCAGGAGTTGTACTGGCGTTTGATAGTTCAGTGTACAGGTCGCATCTGGGTAAAGAGCTTTCAGGCGATGCAGAATCTCGATCGCCCGTTGCTTCTTCCCAGATAGTTTTCGGGTAATACTCACTGTTGAATTAGATTGGCTGTATCACGCAGAATTAGGAAAATTCCCAGTCCCAGTAGCAGCATCAATCCAGTCTGCATCACGCCATCCTGAAGTTTGCTGGGGAGCGGTTTGCCGCGCAGCCCTTCGATTAGCAGAAACGCCAGATGACCACCATCTAAGGCGGGTAACGGCAGGATGTTGATCACGGCCAGGTTGACGCTGATCAGTGCCGCGAAATAGAACAGATTTGCCGCGTCAGATTGGGCAATTTTAGCGCCTGCTGCCACGATCGCCACGGGACCTGCCACCTGGCTAGAGGTTTGGCTAAACTTACGAATCAGTTGAGCAAAGCCTTCCAGCGTATCGTTCACAATCTTTTGGAACTCGTCGGCAGCTTGTCCAAATACAGCGAACCCCGAGACCCGCTGCCGCACTAAGCCACCATTGGGGGCTAGACCAGCACCAATCCGTCCTTGCCCATTGTCATCGCGTGGCGTAATGGTCAGAGGTAATACCTGTTCACCCCGGCGAATCTCCATCTGAATGGGCGTATTCGGACTGGTCTCAATTAGTTTCCTTAAGACTCCTTCCTCCCGCAGCGATCGCCCAAATTCCTGCCCATTCACTGCCAGAATCACATCCCCCGGCTGAATACCAGTTTGAATTGCCGCCGCCGGTTTAATGCTCAGATCCACATTCCGGGTAGTCGCAGGCAACGCCAGTTCCACTAACTTCGGCTGATCCGCATCCGGTACTTGACGTTCGACAAACAGCTTCACGGGTTGGTCGGCACTCGGTTTGACCGCAAGCTGCATTGCATTCGTTTGGGGATTGAACTGATAATCCAGGCTGGAATTGATATATAGCCGATCGCCTGCCTGTAACCCTACTTGAGTCGCCGAGGGAGACACTGCCGTCACCTCAGTCACCACCTGGGGAATCAACACTCCCGGTTGCCCTGCTTCCAACGTGCCTACAGTGCCAAGCTGCACCACCAGCACCAGGTAAGCAAAAATCAGGTTAGCGATCACGCCAGCACTGATGACGATCGCGCGATCGAGAATCGGACGGTTTTTCAACAGATTGGGATCATTGGGCGGAATCTGGCTATCGGGATCATCATCGGGAAAGCCAACATAGCCACCCAGGGGAAAGGCTCGGATGGCATACTCCGTTTCCGACCCTTTATAGCTCCAGAGGATTGGGCCAAAGCCAATCGAAAATCGGTTTGCATAAATCCCCTGAGCTCGGGCGGCAAAGAAGTGCCCCAGTTCATGAACCACGATAAGAATCGCCAGAACCGCGATCGCTGCCAATACTGACATACCGTTCAGTTAACCTTTGTTACATGTTCCCCTATTCTAAAGGGTTTCTGAGAACTCCGTCTCGGCAGCAGGAGGGACTCCAGCGATCGCGGGGATCAATTATTCCAGGTTTACAACACCTCACGTCCCAAGTAAGGTTGCAAGGCTTCCGGTAAACGCACACTGCCATCGGGCTGCTGATAGTTCTCTAAAACGGCTGCCATTGTACGTCCCACGGCTAATCCCGACCCATTTAAGGTATGGACAAACTGAGTCCCTTTTTGCCCCGGTTCCTTAAACCGAATATTGCCACGCCGAGCCTGAAAATCGCCAAAATTAGAACAACTGGAAATTTCCCGATAGGTTTCGGCAGATGGCAACCATACTTCCAGGTCGTAACACTTAGCCGCGCCAAAGCCCAAATCCCCCGTACAGAGTTCAATCACCCGATAGGGCAACTTCAAGGCTTGCAGGATCGCTTCAGCATTTTGAACCAACTGTTGATGTTCCGCTTCAGACTGACTGGGATGCACTAATTTAACTAATTCCACTTTATTAAATTGATGCAAGCGGATTAAGCCACGGGTATCCCGTCCATAACTACCCGCTTCCCGCCGGAAGCAAGGCGTATAGGCACAGTGATGAATCGGCAGATCGGTGGCAGACAGAATTTCATCCCGGTAGAAGTTGGTGACGGGCACTTCCGCCGTCGGGGCTAACCACAAATCATCGTCGCTACATTTGAAGCTCTCTTCCGCAAACTTGGGCAGTTGTCCTGTGGCAGTCAGGGATTGAGTATTAATCAAAACCGGGGGGAGAATTTCCACATATCCGGCGGCAATCTGGCGATCGAGCATGAACTGAATCAACGCCCGTTCTAAAGCGGCTCCGGCTCCAATCAGCGTCACAAATCGACTTTGAGCAATCTTAGTTGCCCGTTCCGTATTCAGAATCCCCAGCTTTTCGCCAATCTCCCAGTGGGGCAACATGCCTTCAGCCGTCGGCTTGTATTCGTCGCCCCAGCGCCGCACTTCCACATTCTCGGTTTCATCCTTACCGATCGGTGTCGATTCGCTAGGCAAATTTGGCAACGTCAGGACAAAGGCTTCGATTTGTGCCTTCAACTCTTTTTCCTGCGGCTCCAGTTCACTCAGTTGGACTTTAAGCTGGTTGCCCTCGTCTTTCAGGTCTTGAATTTCTGGATCATTGGGCTGACTGCCAGACTTCATCTTTTGCCCAACCAGCTTGCCAATTTCATTACTCCGCGCCTGGAGTTGCGATCGGGTCTTTTCTAATTCCCGTTGTTGCTGGTCAAGCTGCACGATCGCACTCAGATCGTAGTTACCATTGCGACGGTTCAGCCGCTCTTGCACAGCTTCCGGATTCTCACGAATTTGCTTCAGGTCAAGCACAGGATTTTCTCAACTAATATCTCTCGAATGTCCCAACGGGTCTGGGATTTTGCCCATACATCAGGATACACCTTCGACAGACGACCCGCCGTTTGCAGCGGCTATCATTCCCTAGACCATCCGAACAGTCATGTTTACCCCTGATTATGCTCCGTCTGTTGATCCTGATTGGTTTACCCGGTAGTGGTAAGTCCACTCTCGCCGCCAAATTAGTGCAAGTTTGTCCCGATCGCCGCTTAATTTCCACCGATGCCATTCGTGCCCAGTTATTTAGCGATGCCGCGATTCAAGGCCCCTGGCTGAAGGTTTGGGCAGAAGTAGGGCGACAGTTTCGGGAAACGGTGCAGCAGATTGATTCAGGAGACTTACAGGGAGCGATTTACGATGCCACCAATGTCGTCCGGAGGCAGCGACGGCAGGCGATCGCCCTGGCACAGGAGGCAGGATTTACTCACATCACTGGACTCTGGTTAGATGTCCCGTTATCGATTTGTTTGCAGCGTAATGCGGAGCGCGATCGGCAGGTTCCCGCAGCGATTATGTACCAGATGCAGCGTCGGCTGATGGGAGCGCCACCTAGCATGACCGATGGCTTTCATTGTTTGATCACACTTGAGCATGGTTATCGGTGATAGGGAGATGGGGAGATGGGGGAGAGGTTAATTGGCTGTAGTGTTCATTGCTTGTTGACTGAAATTCGGATATTGCCCCTCCCAACCGTACTTAGTCGGACTAGAATTTTTGTTAGTCTGGGGTCAAAGGTATGACTATAGAGAAAGTGTTATAGGAGAGGGGTTGATGGCTGCAACTGACTTCAAAGACTACTACTCGATTTTGGGGGTCAGTAAGACGGCAAGTGCTGACGAAATCAAGAAAGCCTTTCGGAAGCTGGCACGCAAATACCACCCGGATATGAATCCTGGCGATCGCACCGCAGAAGCTCGGTTTAAGGAAGCGAACGAAGCTTACGAAGTGCTGTCTGACCCAGACAAACGCAAGAAATATGATCAGTTTGGGCGCTATTGGAAGCAGGCAGGACAGGCAGGATCCCCGTTTGACCCCAATATGAACTCGAACGTGAATTTTGATAGTTTCGAATTTGGTAACTATCACAGCTTTGATGAGTTCATTAACGATCTGTTAGGTCGGATGGGAACGGATGGCGGTGGATTTGGGGGTCGCCGCGCTCGAACTCAAACCAACTACCGAACGACGACCAGTGAAACGCCGTTTGGCTTTGATACCACCGGGCGGGGTGCGAGTGGGCTGGATAGTGAAGCGACATTAACACTGTCCTTGTCCGAAGCCTTTCACGGTGTACAGAAACGCCTGAGTGTGGGTAGTGAAATTATTGATGTCCGCATTCCTGCCGGGGCAAAACCGGGGAGTCGGGTGCGGGTGCGGGGTAAGGGGCAGTTCAGTCCGCACTACACCAGCCAACGGGGCGATTTGTATTTAACGATCGAGATTACACCCCATTCCTTCTTCCAATTTGAAGGCGATAATTTGGTCTGTGAAGTCTCGATTACGCCGGATGAGGCGGTGTTGGGTGTCCAGATGGAAGTGCCGACTCCCGATGGCATGGTGACGGTGAATGTGCCTGCCGGAATTCGATCGGGGCAGTCGTTGCGGTTACGGGGCAAAGGATTCCCCAATCCCAAGGGCGGACGGGGTGATCAAATGGTGAAGGTGACGATCGTACCGCCGAAGGACTTAACTCCAGTGGAACGGCAAGCCTACGAAACGATTCGTGCTAACCGCAGCTTTAATCCTCGCAGTCACTTAAAGGATGTAAAACTTTAGGATTCTCTGCTTGGGAGATGTCTGAGAAAGATATTACCCCTGTACGGGTTTAGCATTCGGCAGATCATCTCTGACCAAGCGGGAAGACTGTTGACCGAATGCCAAACCCCTACAATTTGTGGGCATAAATTCTTCTGGAAATAAACCTAGGTTGTTATGACAACCGTTGATTTAACTGATCGACAACTTGATCCAATCCAACGGCGCGGGAAGCCTTGAATAACAGACGATCGCCCGGTTGGATCAGGGTCATCAAACGATCGATCACTTCCTGATGACTGGTAAAGCATTCGGCGGCTAGGGGGGCGGCTCCAGTGGCGATCGCTTTGGCTTCCGGTGATTCAGCTAAGACCAGCAGATGATCCAGATGCAGTTCGCTCACGGTTGCCCCAACTTGATGATGAAACTCGGCGGCACGATCGCCTAATTCCTTCATTGTCCCTAAAACGGCAATCCGGCGCTGACCGGGAGTTTGCGCCAGTAGATGCAGCGCTGCCAACATCGATTCCAGTCCAGCGTTGTAGGTTTCATCTAAAATCACTACATCTTTGTCAGGAAACGCTAACTTTTTGGCACGTCCGGCGGGTAACGTTACGGTCAACCCGCTCTGCAACAATGACCAATCCATCCCTAGAACTTTCGCGACAGCTAAAGCGGCTAAATAGTTGAGGGCATTATGTCGTCCGGGTAATGGCAAGGGAAACTCCATACCGTCAACAACTAAGGTTTCTGGATTGATCAATTTGCCATGAATATTGCCCCCTTCTAACCCAAAGGTGATGGTTTTGCCCTGCCAAACAGTGTTCGCCGTATGCAGCAGCAGCGAATTATCGTGGTTGAGAATGGCGGTACTGGCGGCGGGCATTTCTGCCAATAGTTCACATTTGGCTTCGGCGATCGCCGCTTCTGATCCCAGTCGTCCAATGTGAGCCGTCCCCACGTTGGTAATCACGGCAATCTCCGGTTGCGCGATCTGACTCAGTAGGGCAATTTCACCCCGTCCCCGCATCCCCATTTCCACAATCGCATAATCATGCTCTGTCCCCAGTTCTAACAGAGTTTTCGGCACTCCAATTTCGTTATTGTGGTTTGCCTGACTCTTTAGGATATTCCCTTGCAAAGATAAGACAGCGGCAATTAATTCCTTCGTGGTCGTTTTCCCCACCGATCCGGTTACTGCAATCACGGGAATCGTAAATTGCTGTCGCCACCAGCGAGCGATCGCTTGATATGCCGCTAAGGTATCTGCTACTTGCAATACGGGAAACGGCTGGGCTGGCGTGAACTGAGGATCAACGATCGCCGCGATCGCTCCCGCTTGCATCGCCGTTTCGACAAAATCATGACCATCAAAGGTTTCCCCCCGCAACGCCAGGAAAACTTCCCCTGCCTGAAGACGGCGGGTATCGGTCGTGATACCTGCCGCCATTTGAGCCAGCATTGCGGTCGATACGTTTACTGGAGTCGCCTGCAATACAGCAACTAAATCAGCCAAGGGGGCATGACAGGACATGATGAGTTCCGGGAAATGCACGAAAAAGGACTAGCTGCCATTAGACCGCCCCAGGGTGACATTTGGCAATATGAAGCGCTGGTTGGCTGACAAAACTCTTTTGCCCTCATCCCCAACCCTTCTCCCCGTGGGCGAAGGGAGCCGAATTAGGTCTTGGTTCCCTCTCCTGTGGGAGAGGGCTAGGGTGAGGGTAGTTTGGGCACTAACTTATAAAATTTGTCAGTCAATCAATAAGAAGAGAGGCGATTACAGAGCCAAAGACTTCAGATCCTGGGTTTATCGACCAAATCAGTTTGGGGCTATGCTAATTCAGCGGCATAAATTTCCTGTAAAAAACCCACCAGCCATTCTTTAATGTGGTGGGTTGCGCGGCAGTCGTCTTCGTTGTAGGTCAGGATCGAGTTGAGGTAAGTGCGATCGCCCGTGGCTAACCATTGGCTGTACCAGCAGATTGACAGAGGGCCACTGGCATTCGGGTCTTGCCACTCAAACCCTAGCCAGCGAGCGATCGGTTTGAGGGCATAACTTTCTACAGGCAAGGTGACTAATCGGGTGACTCGTTCATGTAAATCGACGAACCGATGTAACAGAGGTTTGGTATGTTGCGTCGGCGTACCATACAGTTTGGCTAACCGTTCTACCGTCTGCGCTTCATAGGGACAGAAGTGAAAGATCGGGGCATTGGGATAGCGCCATGCCAGATCAAGAAATTGCTGCCACGCGATCGCTTCATCTTCCGGGGTTTCTGCCACCAGCGCATGAAAGTTAGTCGTTTGATTGTGGCGATCGACCACCAACACTCCATGCAAATACACCAGATCCAACGCGGGTTCTGCTTCGATGTCGAAATAAAGCTCGATCGCGGCAGTCGGTAGCTCCTGCTCAAACTGTCGCGCAGGATGGCGATGGCTGGTGATGCCACTGGAACCATTCAAACTGAGATCTGCACCCCGCTGGTGGTCTTCACTAATTAAGGCACAGTTATGGAGGGTTGATTTCGCCTGCCGGACTAAGCGATAGGCAGTTTCGGCACCAAAGCCCGGTAAGGGTTCCAAATGTGCCGGATTCGCATCGGCTAAAGCTTTTACGGTCGTCAGGTTGCGTTCCTGTAATTGCAGATACCGAGCCGCCGTGACCCCTGGTAGCAATGAAAGATGGTGATCCGCTTTGGCGATCGCGTGACAGTGGCTTAACCAATGACACAAACTGCACCGACTCCGAGCAATAAACACTTCTGGCTCTTGCTGCGCCTGGAGCATTTGAATGCATTCAGTCAATAACGCCTGCATTTGGGGAAAGACATCCCACAAATCCACTTCATACGTCCCTTTCTCTCGCAGCAATAACCAGGCGGTTTCCGTCCAGGCTCCCTGTACCTGCCCCAACACCAGGAGATGAAAGGCGGCAATGATTTGATACTCTAGTTTGGGGCGCTTACCCAGCTTAATTTCAGCAGGCAGATACAGCCAATCTCCAAACTGAGACTGTCCCGGCTGTTTAATCAGTAGATCAGGATTGCTGACCAGCGTCACTCCTGCTTCCCCCTCGATCGTCAGCACTCCCTGGTAGATCTGCTCTGCGCCCTGTTGCATGAGTTCCAGAGTGGCGGCGGCGGCGGCAGTGAGGTCGCCATGCGGATAGGACGGTTGGTGGATCACCTGATTTGCCAGTACCAACCGATGATTCTCGCGACTGTCCTGAAACAGCTTTAGCAGATAATCATTGGGGGAATCGCGTTGCTCGAAGTCCCCATAGAAATCTAAAAAAGCGCGACGACGACAGCGTTGATAGTTAAGCAGCAACTCGGCATCTATCTGCATGCTCTCAAACTAACAGGAAATGTCGATAAATGGCAGAAATTTAGATGAGTAGACAGCGAACCCTGAAGTAAGGAATAGTGAACAGTGAACCGTCACTCCACTACTAACCACTGTAACTGACCTTGGATCAGAGATAACTGTTCACTCCATTACTAAAGAGCGCATTTCTACCAAATTATTGTTTATGACGAGTATTCCGACGACTCAACGTTCGATCGCAGAGTATCGATCGCAGGTTCCGGCGCTACAAGCCAAAGCCTACTTTAATTATGGCGGTCAGGGACCGATGGCACAGTCTGTACTAGAGGCGATTCAGCGATCGTTTCAACAGGTGCAGCAGTTGGGTCCATTTTCCGGCGAGGTCAATGATTGGATTACTCGCGAAACCGACCAAACCCGGCAGGCGATCGCCCAGGAACTGCACGTTGACGCTGCCACCATTACCCTGACTGAAAATGTCTCGATCGGCTGTAATATCGCCCTCTGGGGCATGGATTGGCGGATCGGCGATCATTTGCTGCTGTCGGACTGTGAACACCCCGGCATTATCGCCACTGCCCAGGAAATTGCCCGTCGGTTTGGGGTCGAAGTGACCACCTGCCCGTTAATGAAAACGCTGAATGCTGGTGATCCAGTCGCCGTATTAGCCCAACATTTGCGACCTGAAACTCGCATGGTCGTCTTGAGCCACATTCTGTGGAATACCGGGCAAGTGTTGCCACTCACCGAAATGGTCGCCGCTTGCCATAGTTACTCTAATTCGGTACCGATTCGGGTGTTAGTCGATGCCGCCCAATCTGTCGGGGTGCTGCCCTTGAACCTGGCAACCGTTAAAGCAGATTTCTATGCCTTCACTGGACATAAGTGGTGGTGTGGGCCGGAAGGAGTGGGGGGCTTATATGTACGACCGGGAGCCTTAGCTAGTCTGCATCCCACCTTTATTGGCTGGCGTGGGATTACGACCGACACCAAAGGCAAGCCCACTGGCTGGAAACCCGATGGTCGTCGCTTCGAGATTGCCACCTCTGCCAATCCGTTACTGGCAGGATTAAGAGCCGCGATCGCCCTCCATCATGAATGGGGTACGACCCAGGAACGCTACCAGCAAATTCAAACCCTGAGCCGCCAACTCTGGCAACGGCTATCCGAGTTACCTGGAGTCACCTGTTTACGCACAACGGCTCCCCATGCTGGATTAATCTCCTTCCAACTCGATAGCAAAGCCCATCGCCAACTGGTACAATTTTTGGAATCTCGCCAGATTTACCTGCGGACGATCGCCGATCCAGATTGTGTCCGCGCTTGCGTCCATTACTTCACGCTGGAATCGGAATTAGATCAGTTAGTTCAAGCGATCGCAGAATTCAAACCGGCGTAAGCCACCGTTAGCCCAGGTGTAGAACTTCTCAGAAGCAGACTACACTTGGAACTAACATCGAGATTAAAGCTTAAGGGCAATGGTACAAGCAGTTCCCGAATTAATGACCCTGGACGACTTTCTGGACTGGTATCCAGATGGCTACGGGCGCTATGAATTGTGGAATGGAGTCGTCATTGAGATGCAACCCACTGGAACGCATGAACAGGTTGGCGGTTTTCTAGCCGGGGAGTTGTTTCTAGAAATTAGGCGGTTGCAATTGTCATCCGTTATTCCTCGACAGGCGATCGTCAAGCCGATCGATACCGACAAATCAGGCTATAGCCCCGATGTGATTGTCCTCGACCAATTGGCGCTGGATGAGGAACCGCTCTGGAAAAAACGCTCTACCATCACCCAGGGAACATCAGTTCGGGTAGTGATTGAGGTTGTCAGTACCAATTGGCGCGATGATTACGGACACAAGTTTATTGATTATGAGGCATTACAAATTCCCGAATATTGGATTGTCGATTATCTCGGATTAGGCGGTAGACGCTATATTGGTTCCCCTAAACAGCCGACCATTTCGGTGTATCAATTAATTGATGGCGAGTATCAAGTCCAACAGTTTCGCGGCAACGATCGCATCATTTCCACCGCTTTCCCAAACCTGACTCTCACCGCCGCACAAATCTTTGCCGTCGGACAGTAGTAAAGTTCACCAGGGCAGACGGCTGCCATCCCAGGAGAAAAACTGTCCACTATCGCTGGGTTGCAAGTTTTCGATTACAGTCAGTAATTGGCTGACAGTCCGATCGACGGAAAACAATTTCTCTGGTGGTACATTCCGTTGAAACGGTTGGGATAACTGTGTATCTGTTGTACCCGGATGTAGCAATGCCACGATCGTATTTGGACTTTTGCGACTGTATTCGATCGCGGTTGTTCGCATTAACATATTCAACGCCGCTTTAGAGGCTCGATACCCATACCAACCGCCCAACTGGTTATCTCCAATACTGCCAACTTTAGCGGAAATACTGGCAAACACACTGCGATCGCAGTGCTTCAGTAACGGCAATAAATGTTTCGCTAACAATACAGCGCCAATACTATTGACCTGAAAGTATCGCAGCAAGCGATCGGCTTGAATCTGTTGCAAACTTTTCTCCGGTTGCAAATTACTATCATGCAGCAACCCGACACAATAAATCACCAAATGTAAGCGATCAACTAACGGCTGAATTTCAGCGACCCCAGCCGCAATTTGCGCCTCATCCGTTATATCCATCGGAATTAAATGTAGTCGATCGCCATACTGTTTCGCTAACTCTACTAATTCGGGACTGACAGATTGCCGATAGGTCGCCACGAGGCTTTGCATACGGCGATCGCCCAGCAGCGTTCGCACAAATCCCAACCCAATTCCCCGATTTCCCCCAATGATCAAAACATTCATCGCACGATCGTCTGCAAGTATTCCGTTAGATTCTTAATTATGAATCACGGTCAGCCATTAGCACTAAAGTTAGTGTGAGATAAAGTAACTGTGCTGCTAATTCTTATCAGGTTATGGTTCTAATGATTTCAAGCTCTTTATTTAGTCAATAAAGATTGGATTTGTATTGTAGAAATATTCCCATTCATCTCTAATCTGCTGTTGGTACGCTAGCGGATCAACAGTTAATTGAATTACACCAGCATACTCAGCCAGTGCTGATGCAGTATCCTGCTGTTGGTAAGTTTCCAGAATTTCTTCGATCGCCTGCCAATCTTGATAATCAATTAAAACAGCAACAGGGCGCATTGATTCATCAGTAACAATTTGCTTCTTAATCGGTTTCATCAGTTGCTCCTAAGTTAGGTTTGACTGACCCAGTCTGGATGATTATCACTGTCTCAATTCTGATTGGGGTTATTAATGACAATCCATCCAAGATCCAACAATAGCTCTGCTTTAGGTGAGCAGCGATTGCTATTCTAAATTACTCTGCGTCAGGAGGCGATCGCATTGTTACAGTGAAGTTAGTTCTTGCAATCAGCCATAATGAAACCGATGAGGCTACTACCATACTCTAGATTTGCCATCAGGACAGTAGCGGCTGTTGGCAATCTCAAACATCTTAGTCAAAGTTCCTCAATGCAAGCGGTGAACGGAGGCAGGCTATTATGACGATCGCTTCAGAGCCAAAGATTTGGACAGATGCAGAGTTCATGGCGTTGCCGGAAGACGGACGCTATGAGTTGGTGGATGGAGAACTGGTGAACATGGGCAATTCGGGGATGGAGCACGGAGAAATCGGTAGCTTTTTGGGAGGAAGTTTATCGCTCTATGTCCGCTCCAACAAACTAGGTTGTGTGTGTGATTCCAGTACAGCATTCACAATGAAAAACGGGAATAAACGATCGCCAGATGTATCGTTCGTAGCTAAAGAGCGGCTACAAGGGGTTAAACGATTACCCAAAGGCTATTTCCAAGGTTCACCAGATTTAGCGGTAGAAATTCTTTCTCCCACCAATACTGTCGAGGAAATTCACGACAAAATTGTGGAGTATTTCGAGAATGGCTCACGCCTGGTATGGGTCATCCACCCCGACGAGCAGTATGTGCTGGTATATCACAGCCCCAGCCCAGATGCTTTTTTGCGAATGGGCGATCGTCTGGATGGAGAAGAAGTCGTCCCTGGATTTACCCTACCTGTCGCAGAGCTATTTGCAGAACTGGAGTTTTAGTTTTGCCTGTGATGCGGATGAAAGGACTTGAACCTTCACTTCGTGAGAAACTAGAACCTAAATCTAGCGCGTCTACCCATTCCGCCACATCTGGAAGTCCGACTAGCAAGGGCTAACACTTTAACATACCACAATGAAGACTATTCAAACTATTGCTAAAATTACATCTACTAAAGAACTCAAAATTCAGCTACCTGAAGATTTGCCAGTAGGAACATTTAAAGTGGTGCTGGTGATTGACGACACCTCTGTGGTCAATTCTGAGCAACCGGAGACGGTAGAAAACTCCACCTCTTTTCTTGAGCTAGCTGGAGATTTAATTGGCTGTCTAGAAGGATTACCGCCTGACTTATCCGCTAATAAGAGTTATATGGCGGGTTTTGGCGAGTCATGAGACGGCAGCTTTTACGTGATTCCCGTAGCCAACAGACTGTTTTATCACTGGTAAATAAGGGAGCGTTACAGGTAAGCTTTTGTCTCTCAGATCAAGTGCAGGCGATCGCGGAACTGATAACTCGCTATGAAAATGTACCGATGTCACTTGCTGATGCCTGCCTGGTAAGAATGACAGAGCTATACCCTGAAAGTATCATCCTCACATTGGATAATGACTTCAGAATTTACCGTAAGCACCGCAATCAGGAAATCCCACTCATCATGCCAGCATAGTGACCATCTCACTCTCAGGATTGTAGAGATGCTGATTGCTGACCAGATTTTTAGCTTATGCGGATGAAAGGACTTGAACCTTCACTTCGTGAGAAACTAGAACCTAAATCTAGCGCGTCTACCAATTCCGCCACATCCGCTTGTGTCGCTTACCTATGATAGCAAACCTTGGTAGCGGGGGGAAGGCTAAAGGATCAGAAGTTTGGTGTAGTCACTTGGAGTGATCCTTTAGCCCACTAGGATTAAGCGTTGGGCTTTACACCGCCGAAGACCGCTAACTCCAAAAACTTGAAATAGCAGTCTACATGCTGAAAGCCGATCGCTCGTAACCAATCACACTGTTGCTCTACCGGAGCCAGGATGTTGGCAGCTTTATCATCCCGATGCACATAGCGCTGCGCGACTTCAGTCCGGGAAAGGGGTTCGGATTGAGTCAGATTCCACTGGTACAGGGCATCGATCAACCGATCGTTAAACAGTTCCTCCACCCAGGGAGTGGCTGATGCCACATGCTCAATGTTGAGAAAGCAGCCGCCGGGATGCAGGAGAGCATAGATTTCGCGGTATAGAGCTTGCTTACGATCGTCCGGCAGGTGATGAATGCAATACCCGGAGAAGATGGCATCGAAGGGTTCTAGATCAGAGTGCCAGTCAGACGTGTAAAGATCGGCTTTGAGTAACCGCACCCGATCGCCAAAGGGCGCGAGGCGGTGTTCTGCCTGATCCAGCATCGGTTGCGAAAAATCGATCGCCGTCACTTCTGCCTCAGGGTAGCGGTGCAGGATCGCTTGAGCGATCGCGCCATCTCCACAGCCTAAATCGGCGACACGGTGAACCGGAATCCCTGTTTGCTCCAAAACGTTCAGAGCCATATTGATTTGCTCGATCGCAAACGGAATTCCCCCTCGCACTCCCGTAAGAAAGTTGTTGACCAGGGTACGGTCTTGCCAAACGTAATCAGTCCGCATGGTTGGTTGTCCTCTAGTCATTAAAACTATCGGCACTGAGCGGCAGCATCACTCCTTCTGGGGTTAATCCTAATAACATCGGTTCCTGCGGTCGAATGATTTTGCCCGTGAGCGCACAGCGTTCTTCCTGTTGGGCGGTGGCCGCGATCGTGGCGCGAATATCCGATCGGGAGAGTTGGGGCGCATAATCCCCCGATCGTTGATGCACATAATTCCACAGCACATCGCGAATGAGTGCCTGATAGCCCTGATTGCCGGATAACTCTTTCAGTTTTTCCTTCAGTTCTCGCTCTAGCCGGATGCTAGTGACTTCCATTTCGGTGGTTGAGGTGCGAGTTAGTGTCGGCATTGTTAGTCTCCTTGATTCAATCTAGACATGGTCGTAATACAAGTGTAGTATGTTGGAAGGAATATTCAAGTGGTTTTTCATTCCTTCTGCCATGCCATCTTTTCAATACCCCCAACCGATCCGGCAGTCCAGCTTTTCTATCCTGGTGTCAAGTCAAGTCGTCATGCCATCGCGCCATTGACATCAGCCGACTGGTCGCGATCGCTCCTATTCTTTATTTGCTAATTACCCTCGTCCGCCGCCTCCGAGCATCCGGGGAGTGGATTTTTGTCATCGGGTGCGTCATGCCCGAAATGGACGATCGTCCCCGTGTAGTTACAGGCTGCCGTTCGCAGTTTTGAAACATTTAGTCGAAATTATTCATGGTGATCACGTTTGAGGGGTGAGCCGAAGATCCGTCAGCCCGGCTAACTCAACCTGAATCACCCAGTTGACCCACAGCCACATCTCTGGACACCCAGGAGACACCAGGATCATGCTGAAATTTACCTATACTGAGACGGGTATTCACCTTGAACATTTGACAACCTCGTTAGAAGAATTAATCACCCAACGGATTATCTTGACCATGCGAATTGGTCAAACCTTAATGATTGAACCTGGACAAGCCTCACTACTATTGCCGAAGCATCTCCCGGAATTGGCACTGTTAGAAACGATCGCCCAGCAATTCCATGAGTCAATTACGCTCAGTTCCTGTGATGCCGAGTTTGTCGAAGTCACTTTACCAGGAACCTGGCTATCCACAAATAGTCATTGTAGCGAAGGAATTTTCCTGGTTGATCTTGAGGCTCATACCGAATATTTGTTAGTAAAGCTGTGGCAGTTATCCCTTAATAGCATTGCCTCTTTTGCCACTGGATAATCGCTAACACTAATTTTTGGGTAATGCTAATTGGATGGGGGTAAGTGTACCTTGCCCCTATTTGAGGTTTATAGAAATATTAACTAACGGATAATATGAGGTGTTCGTCCATAGTGACTCATTCGATCCAGCAAAGATGAAGAGGATTTGAGTATGCTAGATCAAACCTTTGCAAATACCTTTGTTCATGAATGGATTTCAGCCTGGAATGCTCATGATCTTGAGCGTGTCCTGTCGCATTATGCCGATGATTTTGAAATGACTTCACCCTTCATTCAGGCGATCGCTGGCAATCCTACAGGTCGCTTAAAAGGTAAGGAAAATGTGAGGGAGTATTGGCAGCGATCGCTCGAAAAGTTTCCCAATCTACACTTTGAATTACTGGATGTTCTATTCAGTGTAAATAGCTTGGTCATCTATTACAAATCGGTTCTGGAGAAACGGGCGGTTGAGTGGTTCTGGTTTAATGAAGATGGTAAGGTGTTAACAGCGATCGCCCATTACAGCGCTGAGTAGTCCACCCCAATCTATGCTGAAGTTTTATTACAACCCACTTTCTGTGAATGCCCGCCGAGTCTGGGTCGCATTACTGGAGAAACAAATTCCATTTGAGCCAGTTTTATTAAAGTTAAATGGCGATCAGTTTCAACCAGAATTTACCGACACTAATCCGTTCCAGCAAGTCCCCGTTCTACTGGATCAGGACTTTCGGATTATCGAATCCTTAGCGATTTTAGATTATTTAGAAGCAAAATATCCGTCACCTCCCCTGATGCCCAAAGAGGCACATTTGATTGCGATCGTGCGGATGGTAGAGATGATCACAGTGAATGAATTACAGCCTGCTACTGTGCCACTAATGAAACAACTGATGCAAATGGATGTGGCAGCAGATGCGGTAGATAAGGCAAACCAGCGAATCTTGACGGTATTGCAATTCTATGAGGACTTATTAGGTACTGCTCCTTACTTCGCCGGAGAAGAATTTACTCTAGCCGAAGTTGTGGCAGGCACCCTCGTTACGGCTCTGCCCATGTTTGGCATCCCGATCGCAAATTATGCGCGACTAGATGCCTGGTTGAACCAATTAGAAGCCCGAGAAAGCTGGCAGCAAACTGCACCCTCTCCAGTCGCGATCGCGGCAGCTATGGGTAGTATTAAGCAGATCCTAAAACGGCGCTAAGGATTGGGAAGTTCATCAATTGGCAGCCTGTACACCAAATTACCCCTGAATCAATCTGCCATCCTTAGAGATTACGATTCACAGGATCATCTAAATCAATCTCTGCTAATCTTCTTGGCTCAGCGCCAGCCTGTTCCACAATCAGTTTTTCCCGTTGAACTGGCACTTCAATAATCTCGGTTTCAATTTCTTTTCGCACTACCACTTCACCCACTTTATGCCGATTTTGGTCAACAATTAACCGTTCTTCCCGTAATGGAATGACGGTTTCGTCCCGCAGATCGGTGACAGGAGGTGCGATCGCTGCTTCTTCCCGGATATTGGCAGACGGCATCGGAGCGACACTGGGCGTTGGGGGTGGCGACACAGTCCGGGGTGGCAGGGTAACAGGTGGTTCACTGGGTGGCATCACTGAATGGGCAGGAGTGGCGGGTGACACGGAATACTGGTCAGAACGGTACGCGACTGGATAGCCTTCTAAGGGAGCCGAAGCTTCCAGGGGAGCACTTTCCTCGACTGGTCGCATCACAGGTATCACGTCTGTCACTGCATTTGAACGCTGCTGAGTCACCGAGGTTTGATAAGGAGGAAGATTACCCACTTCCGCTTTTGTCAGTCCTTGCACATAAATGCGCTGGGTGGCTAAGTCAATCTGAGCATTCTCTAAGGGAATGAGTACCTGTTTACCAGCCATCAAAGAATTTAGTTCAACAATCAAATACCGCAGGTTTCCAGATTGATCTAACAACAGATCAATCACTCTACCAATTTTGAGTTTTTCCTGTCGATCGCTATAGACATCAAAGTTTTGCATCGCGGCATGATTTAGCTGGTTGTTATAACCTGTTGGGTCATGATTAATCGCCATAATCCCCTTCCTTGAAAAAATAAATTTAATTGATTAACCTCACCATAAAACCTAAGTGTCATTCCTTCATCTCTCATTTGAGAGACGCACAAAACCGCTACTCCAGCAATTAGGGTTGGCTCCTTCAAAAGGCATACTAATCAGGTTTGAAATCTCTGAGCTAGTCCAAATATAGGGGGTTAGCCTCTCCCTTTTAGGAGACGTATTCGCAGCATTTCATGACTAAGGTAAAGCCATGTTGTCGGCAACAATTGAGTTATTGATAATACGGAGGTTTACATGCGAAGTGATGATAATTCTGTGAGAAAGGAACCTTATGATCCGACCGATGCCAATCCCGATCCAATTACTGGACAACCGGGCGCCCATCCGATCGGGACGGGGGTCGGTGCCGCCGGTGCAGGGGTGATCGGTACCGCCGTTGGTGGCGCGATCGGAGGTCCTGTAGGTGCTGTGGTCGGGGCGGCGATCGGCGCAGTTGCCGGAGGTCTAGCCGGGAAAGGTGCGGCTGAACAAATTAACCCCACTATGGAAGCTGACTACTGGCGCGATAACTATACCTCTCGCCCCTATGTGAAGTCCGGTCAACGGTACGAAGACTATGAACCGGCCTACCGAACTGGCTATGAAGGATATAGCCGCTATGCCAGCAGTGGTAGAACCTATGATCAGGTTGAACCCGACCTCAGACGGGATTATGAGCAACAGTATGGCGGCAATAAACTGGGCTGGGAACAGGCAAAATACGCCACGAAGGATGCCTGGGATCGGCTAGCCAATGCTTTACCTGGCGATCGCGATCGTCCGGGTGATTCCGATTATCTGGAGCACTCCGATCGGCAACAGGATCTCACCAACCAACGTTTAGATCTGTACGAAGAACGCTTGGTGGCTGACAAACATCGCGATAAAGTCGGCGAAGTAACGGTCGGTAAGCATGTGGAAACTGAGAAGACTCATGTTGCTATGCCGATCGAAAAGGAACGCGTTGTAGTCGAGCGGGTTGAACCGATCGATGCTGGAACCCCTGTTTCTGCCGATGTCGTAGACTTTGGGGAAGCCGAGGTGGCGCGGATGGATGTCTATGAAGAGGTACCAGACATTCATAAGCAAACCATTGTCCGGGAAGAAGTGAATGTGAAGAAGGTTGTAGACCAGGAAGTTGTCTCTGCCGATGAGAAACTGCGGCGGGAAACACTGGATGTGGATGCGTCGAATCCAACCATCACGAATCAGCCTACGGATCGAACCAGACGCGATCGCTTCTAATCCCTAACTTGCCTCACGATCGCTCCCTCATAGATATCAGGGGGCGATCACAGGACAATTTCTTGCTCGTCAGAGGGGGTTGGAAAAGTCAAAATCGTTACCTGAACCGCCCCCCCTAGCCCCCCAATTCTGGGGGGAACCGGGTTCAAAGTCCCCCAGAATGGGGGGCTTATAGCTCTACGGGCATACTAGCAAAGGGGGCAAATGCAATCACTTTGATACTTTTAAAACATCCTCTTAGAGCAGATCCACAATCAAGGGTAAATGATCGGAACCAATATTTTTACCTGTTTGAGTTTGAATGACGGTAATCTCTGGACTCACTAAACAGTGATCGATCGGAATGGTGAGCAACGGTAACTGGGCAGGCCAGGTTGGGAGAATACCAAATCCCACCCGACTATTGCGGAGCCTGGTCTGCTGCACAAACTTACGGTAATTGGGCGACCACATGGTTGTATTCAGATCTCCAATCACCATGACTGGATCGGACACCTTCTGAATATAATCTGCCATTGCCGTGAATTGCTGGTTCCGAGCCGCAAAATCGGCGGGTTTTAGTGGTGGTGAGGGATGGGTGGCAATCAGGGCGATCGGCGGACGATCGCGCTCAGGCTGAATCTCAGCGAGCAGGCTGGGAAAGCGTTCCTGAGCAAACCGGCGACTACTGACCTGCTGCAACGGCAACGCACTATAGATCACATTGCCAAACCGGGTTGCTTCCGAATCGCTCACTCTGTAGGGCAACTGATCCCGCAGGATATCGAGTTGATCTAACCAAACCTGATTCACCTCCTGAAACACGGCAATATCAGGCTGCACTTCTCGCACCAGAGCGATCACGCGATCGTATTGCCGATTCTGGACTTTGACATTGGATAGGAGTACCCGTAGGGATGGAGTGGATTCGTGAACCGAGGCTGCTGGGAAGTACCACGGGAGAATTTCAGCCGCATTCAGCCCTATACAGACTAAACTCACAATCATCCAACGCCACCGTGAACGCCATCGCAGGCAAAAGTAGATCAAGGCGACCAGACCAACCAGTAAATATTGCCCTTTGAAGTGAGCCGTTAAATCCAATAACTGGTGATAGTTGCCGAGATAACCGGTCAGCGAACAGAGCAATACTACTAATAAACTCACCTTTATGACTGTGCCTAGCCAGTCCTGCCAGCGATCGCGCCAGTTCACTCTGCGAGTCATGGAGCCGGAGCCATTAAGGCCGCTAACCACAAATCCGCCGCTTTATCTAAACCAGATGCCGAAAAGTGGCAACGATCGTAGCGATCGGCACCATCTAACTCATCGGTATTAGGCCCCGGCAAAATTCCCTGGGCTGGATTCACCAAGGCTCGTTGAGCCGCCTGAATGCTGGGCTGGGGCAATATCTCCTCGCAACGGGACGCGATCGACACATAAATAGGCGCTTGTACTCCCGTCGAGCGAATACTCTCTAGCATGGCAGTAAAGCGATGTTGATAAATCTCCGTCGGAGTTCCCAGGGCAGCATCCGTCTCCCCTTGATGCCAGAGTAAATGGGTAATTCCAAAACCAGCCGTGGTTAATTGCTGAATTGTTGTCGTCAGGCGGGGATGCAAGTCTCCTCCCGGTGTCCAACGGCGGATTTCTGAGCCCCCTAGCCCGATCGAGGCAAAGAGGACGTGATCAAATAACCCCTGTTGCACAATTTTGTCGCCTAAACGAGTCCACACACTTCCCCCATTTCCATCTGCTCCCAGCAACGGATCGGCGGCTCGGTAGCAGTTCCCGGCATGAAAGTGATACACCGATGCTTGAGCCGTTCGACGTTGATTGCCAAAATTCGCCGAATTCGATTGCCCAAATGCAAGCGCCACCATTAAGCGATCGCGGGGAATCTGCCGACAGTCGATTTTAGTTCTTATTGCCATCGGTGAGTGGGGGTCAGGAGATCGAACCGGAGTGGGAGGCGGCTCTGGCAGTTGGGGGAATAGACTGGACTGTAGCCAACTCATACCAATTAGCACCAGGCTCGCCAGGATGACCCAAAACAGGCTCCAGAGCGATCGTGCCTGCCATCTCCTCACCAAAAAGCGCCTTTCAGCCCTGAAGCTAATTCACCAGTGTGACCGATTGCTCAGTGTTCGCAGGTTTCGCAGTATTGGCTGGTTTGGTTTCACCTTTCAAGCCTAAAGCCACCTCAGCCTTGAGCCCTAGCTCAGAGTCATTGGGCACCATGGCGATCTGTCCCCCCTCGATCGATTTCACCAGTTGTGCCAGGGCGTATTCCAATTG
Organism: Pantanalinema rosaneae CENA516; assembly: GCF_050753385.1. Lineage (NCBI taxonomy): Bacteria > Bacillati > Cyanobacteriota > Cyanophyceae > Leptolyngbyales > Leptolyngbyaceae > Pantanalinema > Pantanalinema rosaneae. The sequence continues at coordinate 13,735 of NZ_JBLZFZ010000055.1, read as the reverse complement.
CGCTCCGGCATCTAACACCACCCAACCATCCGCCGTGAGTTGCCGGAATTCAAAGTGCAGGTGTGGTCCAGTTGAGTTTCCAGTGCTACCGACCCGACCAATCACTTCCCCCTGCTTCACCTGATCTCCTGGCTTGACAAAGATTTCCGATAGGTGGGCATATAAGGTCTGTTGATCACCTTTGTTATGTTGCAGCGTCACTGTCAAGCCATACCCACCCAAAAAGTCCGCGATCGCCACCTGCCCCGCGTAGGCTGCCAACACCGGGGTACCGATCGGAGCCCCAAGGTCTGTTCCGGAGTGGAACCGTTGATCCCCTGAGATAGGGTGAATTCGCCAACCAAAGGCGGAGGTAATTGGCGCTGGAATCGACAGGGGAAAAATTAACCGCACATTGCCATTCCCTAATTGAGCGGGTGGACGAATCGTGCGGCGGTAGTAGTCACGAACAGAAGTCGTCGTTTGACCCGCCATGCTGACCTCATAACTTCCACCTCCAGACACCGGACTGGCTGCCATATAGGTAGGAGCAGGACTGGCAATCGCCGCCGCTAGCGATCGCACAGGTTGGGCTGTCGGCAAATCTCGCGTCCGTTCCGTGGCTCCAATACTGTAGTTAGTAGAGTCAATATAGGATTCACTAAAGGAGGGGCTGGACTCTGGCAATGGGCTAGCCGATTCCACTGGAGCGACGGTTGAAACATCGGCTGGCAACTCAGGCTCTACGGGAACTATCGGCTCTAGTGGAGCCTTAAACTGCATCGGAGCTTCCCCCACCGGTAGTGGGGCTGATTCCTCAACGGGTACTGGCTCACCACCAATCATATCTGGAGCCTGGGCTTGAACGGCACTGCTTCCCCATACCCCCAAGATAGTGATCAGACTAGCGCCCGTCAGGAATAGCGATCGTGACAACGGAGTTGCCTGGAAATTAGGAATGTGATGCTGTGAGGTCATCATAGGGTAGTGTGTGGATTGGTTGAGCGAAAAGAGACCTGACTACTGACCACCATCGAGTGCTCAATCAGCTAGCTCATTGGGGTGTGGCTGGGCGAGGAGTAGTCGATGGTTGAACTGGAGTCGGTGCAGTCGTCGTGGGTGCATATAGCCCAGTTCTGACTGGAATCGGTAGGTTAGAGGTTTCCCGTCTGAGGGTCGCTAGAGCCTGATTGTAACCTAGCACCGCCGTCACCCGGTTTCCCTCAGCTCGAGTTAAATCATTTTCAGCATTGATCACATCCGTTTGAGTACCAACCCCAGCCTGGAACCGTAACCGGGCTAACCGTAAGGCTTCCCTGGCTTGCTCCAACGCGATCGTCGTTGTGCCAATATTTTCATAATTAGAAATCAGGTTGGCATAGGCTTGTTCCACCCGAAATCGAATCAAATCCCGCGTACTGGCAAATTGTGATTCGGCAATCCGAATATTGGCTTCCTGTTGTCTGGCTCTGGCTCTCGCCGCTCCGCCATCAAACACATTCCAGCCCACCCCTACATTAAAGCGGTAGCCATCTGCCCCTGGAAAAATGTCGTTGAGAGGATCTTGATAGTCATACTGGGCAGACAGTGTGACGGTTGGGCCCAATGCCGCGAGAGCCGCCCGTCGTTGCTGTTCACTTTGCGCCCGTTGGGCTAACAATTGTTCCAATTCCGCCCGATTTTTGAAGGCAAGCACCAGCGTATCTTCCAGCGTCAAATTCCAGCTTCCTGCCAGAGCCACGGGATCCGCAGCCGCTAAATTAGCTCCGGGAGACAAACTAATCCGTTGGGCAAGTTGACGACGGGCAATTTCCTGTTGAGCCAAGGAATTCGTCAGATCCTGCTGCGTATTGGCTAACTGCACCTGCGATCGCAACACATCGAACCGGGTGCCTAATCCTGCCCGTTCCAGAGCTTGGGCATCGCGTAAACTTTGTTGAGCCGCCCGGACTGCTGCCGCATTAATTCGCACTGCTTCATCGGCTTGTTGCAAGGCATAGTAGTCGTTCGATACATTTAACCGCAGATCTTCCAGGGCAATTTCCACTTGCAGTTCTGCCGCCCGTACCTGTTGTTCGGCGGCGCGAATTTGTGCTGGACGTAACCCGGAGGTATACAAGTCATAACTCAGGGTCGCTGATGCACTAAAGGTCGTTTGCAGAACATCGATATCCCGCTCCAATTGAGCATCGCGGGTGGCAATACGCTGTGCCTGCTCAAAGGCGGATAGCCGACTAAAGTTGGCACTTTCCACGGGCAATTCGATCGCCCGTACCTGCAATTCCCCTGAAGGAGAGCGCACACTATTTAATCCAGCTTGCAGGGTCAAACTGGGGAAGTTAGCCGCCTGTTGTTCCCGGAGAACGGCGCGGGTTCGCTCTAATTGCTGGCTAACGACCTGAAGATCGGGATTATTTCGCTTGGCTAACTCGATCGCCTGCTCTAAGGTAATCGGTTGAATACCCCGCAACTGCACCTCTGCTGGCTTGGTCGGAAAATAGAGCGGATTAGGCGGCGGATTCAGGTATTCTGGCGCAAACCCAGGTTTAGCGGGTCCGATCGGCTGCTCACTACTATTGGGAATAAACGGAAACTGAAGTTTACTCGCCGGGGGATTAATACTGCCAGGAACCAGAGACGGTGGCGGTGGCACTGCTGGAGTAGTTGAGTTAATCGGGGGGGCGAGCGGAGTCGCAGCCGGAACTGGAGGAGCCGTGTTAATTGGGGGCGCGAGCGGAGTCGAAGGTGAGATGGGAGTGGAGGGGCTGACGGGATCCGCCGGAGACGCTGGTGTTGTGGTGGGAGCCGGAATTTCTGCCCCTTGCGCGATCGGTGGAGTAGTCGGCTGAGTCACCTTGGGTGACACCAACTGGCGTTGGGCTTTTTCAGGTAATGGAGGTTTACCCGATGTCGCTGAAGCTGAACTCGGTGCCGTTGTCTCTGACTCTGACGATGTAGCAGTAGGTTTAGAAGCCTGCGGCGATCGCTCCGTAGCGTTGGGTTGACCAGGCTTCTTCGCCCTCGTTGGCTGGGTTGACTGAGTACCAGCCGCGCTGACACCATTCGAGTGGTCTGTGTTCTGGCTTACAGGTTTTACCACAGCTTCGACCTGCGATTCCGCCTGAGGAGGAGTAGCCGTTTCAGGGCTCGCCTGCGAGGATGAAGCTGGAGCAGGCTGGTTAGTGTGAGTCGGCGGTGAAGCACCATCAGGAGTAACTTCTTGAGACACTCCGGGTGCCGTGTGATTACAGGCGATCAACACTCCCACACCGAAACCAATCAACTGACGAGACGATCGCATAGCTCTTAAAGTTCAGCCGAAACTTCTGGGTAATCCTGGTTGCTATTTTCAGCAACCTTAAGCAGAATACTGGGTTAACCCCAATATTGGCAAAGTTTTTTGCCACTAAGTGGCACGATTTTATTGTGAAGATATACTACGCATACTAAATAAATAATTGATTAAATCACTATATAACCAACAAGTTGATTAAAGCAAGTAGATGCACCCATTATCTTGCGGCACGCCAACTTGCCTGCAACCGCATTGACGGTACGTGGAGTGGCTTATCTGTCTGGCGGGGAGAAATTATCAATCTCAAAGCTAGCCAGCCGTACTCGCAATTGTCCTGCCTGAATCGAGTCATCTAACTGACTGGCAACCGTCAAAGCTTCTTGATAATAGCGCTTCGCGATCGGGTAATTGCCTGCCCATTGATGGAACTGTCCTAAATATCGCAGCGATAGCATTTCCTCGCGGGTATTGTTATACGCCAATGCCATATCGAGCCGCCGACCTAACATTTCTGCCGACCTGGAGTATTGTTTCGAGTCATTCAGGGTGGCAATCATGCCATCGATCGCCCGAAACTGATTCGTCACATCCCCATTGGTTTCCGCAATCCGCATTGCCATTTGATAGGTTCGCATGGCGCGATCGTACTCTCGCTGAGCTTGATACACAGATCCCATACCATTGATGGCAGAGGCAGAGCGATTGGGAGCTAATCCCAGGGCAAAGTATTGTTCTGCCTGCTCATAGTTGCCCTGCCGCAGCGCCAGTTGCCCCTTACTGTCATAGGTCACGGCTTTGCCATCGTAATCCGGGATGCTGGTGGACACCACTAAGCCTTCATTAAATAGTTCCTCGGCTCCTGGCATCCCCCCTTCGCGGGGGGCAATGGCACGTCCTACATTATTCACCGCATAAACCTGTCCCTGGAAATCTCGCCGCGTCCGGGCTGCCCCTAACTGTCGCCGCATGGCATCTTCGGATTCGCGGTACCGGGCTAGATCGTGGTATGCCCGGGCGAGATGACCATAGACTACTCCGATCGCTTCCGTGTCGTTAATGTCCTGGTACAGTCTGAGTGCTTGTTGCCAGGTCGTCACCGCTTCACCCAACAGGCTAATACTGGCTAAGCGTTTACCCAGTTGAGTCAGGCGATCGGCTTCATCCCGAAGATTGCCCCGGGTGCCATTGTTGAGGGGAATGGCAAGTTGCTGTTGCAGATCAGGAGCCGGAGCCGCCTCAGCCAGGGAAGTTGTGGTAGTCAGGGTCGCGATCGCCCCAAGTAGACCAATCCCAACCGGACGTAACCCTCTCAAACCCTGAGATGGCGCATTGCAGGTAATCCACTGACGCATGGCATTCCTCCCAAATGGTCACACTGGTAACAGGTTAGCGAATTCCCGATGTCACCGAAAGTAGACCAGATGAGCTAGAACTGGCGGAACTAGACTAACCTATGCCTCTAACGGCGCATCGAATCTGACTCTATTCTCCTGGATCTGAGAGTTCCCCACCAAGTAGATTGTGCGAACATCTTCCGGAAGAGCGGCTTCTAAAAGTTGGTATCCCGTTTGTAACTGTGCCCGCACCTGTTGCGGAGTCATGGCTTCCCCCTCTGCCTGCAAGTAGGCGGAAATCCGGGTTTCGCTCCAGTTAAAGGTTTGCGCCATTAATACCATCAACCGCAGCACCGGCGGCAATTGGTCTAATGCCCGTTCGATATAGCACCAGAGCGGTGGCGGTGCCACTTGTAGATTGTAGTGAATTGCTTCTACCGGAGGTAAATCAGCCTGGTTAATACAAACAGCGGTTACATTCAGCAGCCAGCTTTGCAGCGTAATTGGCGGCTGTCCGGCTTTGACTCGCAATTCTAACCCACTTAATTCATAGAAAATATGTCGCCAGGTCATAGCAAACAGGTAATCTGCCTGAACGGGCGATCGCGCCGAATGCTGAATCAACGTGTAGACCATCGAACTGTAGCGACAAAAGATGGCAGCAAAATACTGTCCGGCATCTGGGTGGCGCTGAAATAGCGTTAGTAATTCCTGGTCGCTGTAGTGAGAAAGTGATTTGACCAGAGGATGGTTGGCTTCAGGAAAGCTAGGAATCGTCACGATCGGAACCCCGTGTGAACGTCAACGGTACAAATGACGGTACATGATACGTGCTTTTTGGCGATTAGAACTTTTTTTTCAGCAAATTGTTTACAAGCTAGGATTTTAGTTTCGGTATTATCAATCTCAAAAACAGCATAGCGATCGTGGTTGCTTTTTGCTATGCTAAATAAGGCTTACAGCATTGACGTAATGTTGCTGATAAGTTGAATACCCATGCGGATGTGGCGGAATTGGTATACGCGCACGTTTGAGGGGCGTGTGGCTTTGCCTTGCGAGTTCGAGTCTCGCCATCCGCATTTACCATTTAAATCACACTCCTTGATCCAGTGCCAAGCGGTGCATGTAGTCTATGGCTGGTAAGTTAGCCCAGGTCAGACTGGCTACTCATCGCAGACTTCGCCATACTGTCTATGGCAGTGATTGGGGTAGAAGGTAAATGCAGGAAGACGTTTTACGCAACGAGCGGCAATTCCATGATCGGTGGGCGGCGGCGATCGATTTGGATGGGATCCGAGTTGCCGATTACTTTGAAGCCTGTACGGCTCCAGAAAACCGCTTCATTCTCAAACAATTAGGCGATTTGCGGGGTAAGTCATTATTAGACTTGGGCTGTGGCGCGGGGGAGAATAGTGTTTACTTTGCCATGCAGGGAGCCGAGTGTGTGGCGGCTGATTATTCACCGGGCATGGTGGATGTGGCGCTGAAGCTGGCGGAACGCAACCAGGTGACGATCGCTGGTCGAGTGATTAATGCGATGGCGATCGAGTTTCCAGACCATAGTTTTGATATTGTCTATGCCTCGAATTTGCTGCACCACATTCCAGATCCGAAACTAGCCATTCGGGAAATGCATCGAGTTTTGAAACCGGGTGGGAAAGCCTGTTTCTGGGATCCGCTCAAGCATAATCCCGTGATTAACGTGTATCGACGCATGGCAACAGCCGTCCGAACGGATGATGAAACGCCGTTAGATATCAATATTGTCAATTTTGTGCGATCGCAGTTCTCCCATACCAGCTATGACACCTTTTGGTTAGCAACCCTATGGATTTTTCTGCGCTTTTATCTAATCGAGCGGGTTAATCCCAATCAAGAACGCTATTGGAAAAAGATTATTCTGGAACACGATCGCCTATCCCCCACCTACCGGCGACTGGAAAAGCTCGATCGCGTTCTGAAACGGCTGCCGTTGATGCCACGGATGGCATGGAATTTAGCCGTCGTCGCCACAAAATAACGACTGGAAACGATAGGATGATGCAATTGTCGATCCGGTCGGTTTTCCAGTCTGTATTGAAGTTCATGTCTAATAAGCACATTTCCAAGATTTGGCGATCGCTGGCGATGTATGCCTTGCTCGGTGCGATCGCGGTAGTGATGCTGTTGCCTTTAGTTTGGCTACTCAGTACCGCGTTGAAGTCACCCAGCGAAGATATTTTTCAGTTCCCGCCCCAATTGCTCCCCAGTCAGCCGACCTTCGAGAACTTTGTCAAAGTCTGGCAGACCCATCCCTTCGGCAAATATCTGTTTAACAGTACGCTGGTCGCTGGCTTGACCGTGGCGCTGAACCTGCTATTTTGTTCGCTTGCCGCCTATCCCCTAGCTCGCCTCAACTTCCGAGGACGAGAGGCAATTTTTACGGCGATCGTGGCGACGATCGTCATTCCCTTCCAGATCGTGATGATTCCCTTGTATGTATTAGCCGTCCAACTGGGACTCCGCAATAGTTATTTAGGCATCATTTTTCCAGCGATCGCGTCTGCCTTTGGCATTTTCCTATTGCGGCAAGCATTTCAGGGCGTTCCCAAAGAACTGGAAGAAGCCGCCCGCATCGATGGCTGTTCGGAACTGGGGCTATGGTGGCACGTCATGATTCCCTCCGTCCGTCCTGCCCTGGTGACACTCGCCATCTTTGTCTTCATTGGCTCCTGGAGCGATTTCCTCTGGCCGCTGATTGTCCTCGACCCCGGTTCTGCCTACGACACCTTACCACTAGGGGTATTAGCCCTGGCAGGCATGTTCTCGATGGACTGGCGCTTAATCGCCGCAGGCTCCGTGATCGCGATCGCCCCCATCCTACTATTCTTCCTGCTCATGCAACGCTACATCGTGCCCTCAGAAGCCGCTAGTGGAGTTAAGGGATAGCAAAAATTTAGAAGGGTTGGAGGGATTTTTCGAGGGCAGCGATCGCGCTGGGGACTTGACCGGAGCCAGATTGGGTAGCGGCAATCAACAATAACAAAATATTTTTGGCAGAAGACCGCACCAGAATTACACCACCAACGGGTTGGGCTTGTCCGGCGATCGTCAATGTGCCTGTCCAATCGATCACCACACCACCGCCCGCCTCGGGACGAGGAATGCCGGGTTGAAACCCTTCCCCTCGCTGAAATACGCTCGTTGCTACCTTGGCTAACACATCATTGTCTAAACCGGAGCCAAAGCCGATCGGGACTCCAGTCGGTTGGGACTGGGGCACTACGGTATAGGCTAAGCTCCCATCCGGCGACTCAATTAGAACGGAGCCTGCCAGGGGATTGACTTTGTAGCCCGTCAGCACCCCCACGCGAAACCGCCCATTGGGATCTTGATAATCGCCCCCCAAAGCCGCCGGTGGGGCAGTCGAAGCAGGCGGAGCCGGAGGGGTAAGCGAACTTCCTGCCGGAAACGTCACTGGGGGAAGATTCGTGGGTTGGGGGGCGGGAGGTGACGCTGCACCAGGGGGAGTAGTAGCCGGTGGAGACGGTTCACCGATGGCGGGGGTTGGTGTGGATTCTAAAGTTGGGACGACTGGAGAAGGTTCTGGGGCTGGGGATTGAGCTAATCCCAATAATGGCAGCGAGTTGAGGGAACTAATCAGGACGATCGCCCCTGCTACCAGCAATCCCAAACCCCATTGCCAAACTCGTCGTTTCATGGCTGCTTCTCCTCCGTCCTATTTACCCAGAATGGCTGGATTACCTGTATCAAACGTCCCCGCGATCGCCCCAATCATTAACGTGGCTAAGGTCGCTGCCCAGAGAGCCTTCCAGCCCACATCCACAATATCCTGGCGGCGAGAGGGCACTAAACCCACTAAGCCACCGACAAAAATCCCTACGGACGGCAAGTGAGCAAAGCCACAGAGGGCATAGCTAATCACCAATAACGCCCGATCGCTGAGCAAGCCCTGACTGGATAACACCCCTAACTGTTGGTAAGACGGAACTTCTGTGGTAATCAACCGTTGACCAATTAATACTGAGGCTTGCCATAATTCTTGCCACTGCACCGAAACCCCTGTAAAGAACGTTAAGGGCAGAAATAAGGCTCCCGCAATGTTTTGCAGCGTAATTACCTGAAACGCCCGTCCAATGTTGTACAGCACATAATTTTTGCTGGTGATCAGAGAGGCTAGATTGCCGAAGAATAAATTCACTAAGGCAATTAGACCTAACACCGCAATTAACAGAGCGGCGATCGCGGCAGCTAATTTGACTCCTTCGATCGCCCCAACAATTAAACTTTCCATCAAACTAATGGGGGCAGGCTCCTCATGGACAACGGTGGGAGCAAGGTGGGGGTGAGGGGCGACCTCAGTTGGAGGTGGGTAGTCATCCTTTGCCAGCTCTACGTCAGTCGTTGTCGCGACAGGTTCCTCAGTCATCGCTTCGTTACCCGGTGTGCCTTCCGTAGTCAGGCGGCGTTCTTCTAGCACCTTCCCGATCGTGACCGGAGTTTCCGTTTCCGGCACAATCAACTTCGCCATGACAAAACACGCCGGAATCGCCATGATCGATGCCGATACTAGATGTCCCGTGATATTGGGAAATTCTGGTCGCAGGAATCCGGCATATAGCGCCAGCACCGTTGAAGCAATGCTACCAAAACAGGATGCCAGAATGGCACAGAACTCGCTGCGGGTCATGCGAGCCAGGTAAGGACGCACAACTAACATCGCTTCAATGCCCACAAAAATATTGGCGGCTCCACTTAAGGCTTCTGCCCCACTCAGACCCATCGTGCGGCGGAAGAGGCGGGCAAACACATTGACGATCGGCTGAATCAGCCCCAAGGCATAGAGCAGCGACATCAGAGCCGAGAAAAAAATTACACTGGGCAACGCCCGAAAGGCAAAAATATAGCCCAAATTGATGCTGTCTGGACTGAGGTAGTCGCCCGGAACAGGGGCATAGGGCGGAGTAATGGCGCGGGCAATCCAGCGTCCGGCTAAGGTGGGGCCTGGTACTTGACCTGGGTTGGGCACCAGGATATTACCAAAGACAAAACGGGCTCCCGCTTCGATCGCATCCAAAATGGCATTCACACCATCATTCAGCATCAACACAGCCAATCGAGTTACAGGTACCAAAAATACCAGCGCTCCCAAAATCAATTGCAGACCAATCCCCCAAAGCACTGTCTTCCAGGGAATGACACGGCGATTTTCAGACGTTAACCAGGCAATGCCACAGAAAGCAAAGATGCCAAAGAACGAGAGAAGATTTAACCAACGCATGGGGCTAAAAGCTGAAGGATAAATAGTTAAGCATCAGACGCAGTGGAGGAGAGCAAAGGTTGGTAGGTTTGGCGCAGTTGATCCCAGGACTGAAGCAATTCTGGCGGAGAACTAATTCCTCTACGCAACAAAATTACGCCATCTTCCAGTCCTTGAATGCCATAGCGATTTTGAGTGATTAATTGGTCAATTAGGGGCACAAAGGCTTTGATTTGTTGCCGTTCCGCCTTAAACGCCACCTGGTACTGCTGCAATTGCCACAGATCGGCTAGCACATAGTCCACCTCAATCACCTGATTCTGATCATTCCGAACTTGCAGAAATGGCATTCGCAGAACTTCCCGCCGACTGGAGACATGGGGCACAATATAGGTCGTCGCTGTAATCGGAGCATCCGGCGGCACTTGCTGCATCAGCGATCGAATATGTCCGGCATGTTGCCATTGGCGAGTTAAAGGGACATGTACCCAGGGTTGGTAAGAGTCCGGCAGGGCAAAATAAAACACTTTATGGGGACTCTTGAGGCACGCGATCGCGATCGCCAACACAATTCCCCCAATCCACAACCGCTGGACTCCTGCCTTGAAGCGATTGCCATGCTGTGACCACCAGAGAATCGCGCCATAAAATAACCCCGGCACCAGCGTTACGGCATAACGAATCTCGATCGACAGTGCCGATTGTCCCTGTTGCAGCCAGAGTTGTAACAAGGGAAATCCGGCGATCGTCCAGGCAACTCCGGATGCGAGGGGGATAAAGATCAAGGATAGAGTTTGCGCTAGTAAGTACAGAATCACTCGGGGTAACGAACCAAACAAGTGACCTAATAAGCGGCTGGGATTGCTAACAATGCCCCAAAGAATTTGTAGCGTTGAAGCTTCATCCCTGTCCGCAAACTGCCCAAACCGCTCAATCATAAAGCGTTGGGAAATATCCTTCGAGAACATCGGCATGAAGACATTCGTCGCCAGCAGAATATAGCTAAAACTGGCGATACAGAGCGCAATCCCCGCTTTCGGATGCCGCCGACTCAAGGCAAGATACGTGCCAACCCCAAACAGCACCACTCCCGTATCCTGCCGCACTAATAACGTCAGCCCTGCCATCAGCCAGAACAACCACCACCAGCGTTTCTCCATTGCCAGCAGCAGTGTGAACACATACAGAGGAATCTGGCACAGATCGTTAAAGTTGGAAAAACTGGGGCCAACGATCGTCACACTACCGTAGTACGCTGCTGTGATCATCGTGGCGATCGCGGGCTGAAGATAGCACCGCGCCAGGGCATACACCACTAATCCTGCCGCCGTAATCAAACTCAGTTGCAGAACTACTAATGTCGCCGGAGACGGAAATAGGGCATAAAACGGATGCCACAGCAGCATCACCGGGTCAAAATGCTGCCCTAAGCGATGGTAATCCACCCGGGGCATCTGGGCTTCATGCACCACGGCTCCCGATAACACCGATGACAGCGAACTCTGAAACAGATTGCCATGAATGCCATTCCAGAACATCTGATTAAAGATGCCCTGGTCGTAGGAGGCATAAAAGGTGAAATAGCGATGCAGCGAGAATATTAGGGTGACAGCAAAAAATATCGCCGCTAACCCTAAAACAGACAGCGGCAAACGTGGGCGGTGCTCAGGCAGAAAGGACTTAAGAAAGACAGGTACGTTAAAGCGAGTCATGAACGCGGTACGGTCTCTGGACTGCCCGAAATCACTAGCCGATCCCGATCGACAAGCCAAAACAGGGATGCGGGGATCGCCAGTGACACAATACCACAGCATCGTCCCCGCTCCCAGTCTTAACTTTCTGACTCAGAGGTTGCCTCGCTATAGGATTGCTGATCACTCGTTGGCAGGGCTTCCTCTACCACCACGGATTGCCCCTCACCGGGCTGTACCCATGATTGCTGAGTTGCCGTTGGGCTAGGTTCTGGCGCGGGAGGTACGGGGGAAGCGGGAGGTGGCGCAGCATCAGGGCTAGGAGCAGGGGACGCTACGGGAGCAACCGGAGTTCCGGGGGCAGCTTGAGGACTGGCGGGAGCCGCCGGAGTGGGGGAGGGTGACGGGCTAGCCGCAGGGGGTACAGCCTGTTTGTCCCCTAAAATACTGCTGGCATTACCGGGGGTGTAGAACACTCCAGCGACACAGGCAATCATGATGGTGGCAAGGGTACCCACAAACAGGGCTTTCCAGCCGAGGGATGAAATATCTTTGCGGCGAGACGGAATGAGCGCAATCATACCCCCGACAAAAATTCCCACGGAGGCTAGATGGGCAAATCCAGACAGGGCATAGCTGATAATCACCACGGCTCGATCGCTCAACTGTCCAGCTTGAGAGGCACTGGCTAACGCCAGGTAAGGTGGGATGGCGGTTTCAAAGAAGCGACGACCAATGATTACCGAGGATTGCCAGAGTTCGCTAGGCTCCAGGGAAATCCCCGTCAGGAAGGTGACGGGCACAAACAGGAATCCCAGGATATTTTGTAGCGATAATACCTTGAACAGATCGCCAACGGGCCCCGGAATCATCGCTAACCCAGCAAACATTTGATTAATTAAGGACACAAAGCCCAGGATCAGAATCAGGACGGCGGCGATCGCCACAGCCATCTTCACCCCATCGATCGCACCCCCGATCGCGGCATCCATCGGACTCATGCGTTCCATCGGTTCACCCGCGACCGTTTCTTCCGAAATCAATTCTTCCGGTTCTTCCCGTTCTCGGACTGGAGGAGTCGAGGCGAGAGGTGCTTCCCCCCGCAATAAGCGAGTAATTTCCTCATCTTCATCGGTCGTCGGAATCTCCTGACCAGGAAAACTGCGGTTTGCATCTGCCAGCAGTTCGCGCTTATTCGCCGGAACCCGGAGTTTGACTCGCTTCTCTTCCTTCGGTAATCCTCTCGCTGTGACGGGGATCTCTGTCTCTGGCACCAAAATTTTTGAGATTACAAAGCAAGCCGGAATCGCAATAATCGAAGCCGACACCAGATGCGCCAGAATGTTGGGAAACACGGGACGCAGGAAACTGACATAAATCGCCAGTGTGGAGGACGCAGACGTGCCAAAACAACAGGCAAGGATGGCACAAATTTCGCTGCGGGTCATTTTGGGCAGATAGGGTTTGACCACGATCGCCGCTTCAATGCCAACAAAGATATTGGCAGCGCCACTCAACGCTTCTGCCCCACTGAGGCGCATTACCGTATAAAATACTTTGGCGAAAATATTGGTAATTACTTGGATGACACCAATGTTGTAGAGCAGCGCCATTAACCCCGAGAAGAACACAACCGTTGGCAGCGCCCGAAACGCAAAGATATACCCTAACGGGGGATTATCTCCATAAACTTTGGGGACAATTTGCGACCCGAAGACAAAGTTAGCGCCAAATTCCGCAGCGGCAAATACACTATCTAATCCCTTACTAAAGGCATCTAGACCATCACGGGTGGGCGGAAACAGAAACACCAGAGCACCCAATACCAGTTGTAACAGAATGCCCATAATCACCACCCGCCAGGGGAAATAGCGGGGTCGGCGATTCTCTGAGAACGCCCAAGCGATTAAACATAAACCGAATATGCCAAAAAAGGAAATGGCGTTAAGCACACTCATAGATGGGATTCCTCACTCTGAAAGCAATTCAGGCACTTTCTTATAACTTTGGAAAATGGGGCTAATTCTGCCTGACGATCGCAGATTGCGCTGCCATCAATACACTAAAATATTCGACTTCTAGGCGTTTGCAGACATTAAATTTGCTCAGAGTTTTCAAAACTTATTCAAACTCAGCCAACCCACATCTCCCCATCCCCTGTCTCTTATACACATCT
>NZ_JBLZFZ010000054.1:0-46267 GCF_050753385.1 Pantanalinema rosaneae CENA516 | reverse complement strand
AGATGTGTATAAGAGACAGCCTCCTCACCTCCCCCTCTCCCCATCCCCCCATCTCTCCAGTTCCTATTAGCAACTCATCCTCGCTCCACAGGTCGCCGGATCGCCAGAACTCCCATTCTTCCGTTGACCTCTGTGGATTGCCTGCGTAGTAATGGTTTCAGCTACCTGCTAAGAGGCTAAGTCGAGAGATGTTAAGCTGGATTTACCCCCCTCTGGAGTTTCGCTGCCTGAAGTTGGCTTCGGGTAGGGATCTCTGGAGGGGTGAGTTTTCCGATTACCTCAAATCGGATTAGTTGGAAACCAGCCATAAAACCGAACGAAAAACCGGTCAAAATTACAAACGCGTTTTCCGATTACCTCAAATCGGATTAGTTGGAAACAAAACTCAGACCCGCTACCGACAAACATTGTGACCAGAATTGGTTTTCCGATTACCTCAAATCGGATTAGTTGGAAACTCTCACTCTACAGCCAGAAACTAAAGACTAAATAAGTTTTCCGATTACCTCAAATCGGATTAGTTGGAAACTCCGCCTGTTCAGAAGTGAAGCTAGAAAGTTCTTCATCCACGTTTTCCGATTACCTCAAATCGGATTAGTTGGAAACGCGGCAAGCCACAGATTCATCCGTTAACCAGGATGAAGACTCGTTTTCCGATTACCTCAAATCGGATTAGTTGGAAACACGTCGTAGGTTATATATACATAACTGATAAAAGCCTTAGCGTTTTCCGATTACCTCAAATCGGATTAGTTGGAAACTTGGGGCAATAATATCTTACCCCGTTCATCATCACCTTGTTAACGTTTTCCGATTACCTCAAATCGGATTAGTTGGAAACTAATCAACCTCCTGAAGATCGGGATCTCCAGTTTCATAAGGTTTTCCGATTACCTCAAATCGGATTAGTTGGAAACGTTCCGCTTGGAACCGCAGTCGGTGCAGCAATGGCAGCAGGTTTTCCGATTACCTCAAATCGGATTAGTTGGAAACTTTACCATTACCTTGTTCACGTTACTTGGTTCACGACCGCCTCCTGGTTTTCCGATTACCTCAAATCGGATTAGTTGGAAACAAGTGGTCTTGAAGAGCTTGCTCTGGTGTCCAGCTTGAATGTTTTCCGATTACCTCAAATCGGATTAGTTGGAAACTTAATAAGTTGGAAGTGAGGGAGTGACGTAGGGAGCTATGACTTAGTTTTCCGATTACCTCAAATCGGATTAGTTGGAAACCCGTGACAGGTGGGGTAGTGGGAGTCGGTTTCATCAGAGGTTTTCCGATTACCTCAAATCGGATTAGTTGGAAACGTTGGCTACAGTCAACCCAACTTTGATCCACCAATCTATCGGTTTTCCGATTACCTCAAATCGGATTAGTTGGAAACTCAAGGTGGAGTTCCCAGCAGGAAAGGTGGAAAATCCTCTCGGACGTTTTCCGATTACCTCAAATCGGATTAGTTGGAAACCTAATTGCTCTTGATGCACAACCATCATTGCCGTGGTTATGTTGTTTTCCGATTACCTCAAATCGGATTAGTTGGAAACCTGCCAAATGCTCCCGGTATAATAGGAGTCTGGAACACCAAGCGTTTTCCGATTACCTCAAATCGGATTAGTTGGAAACCATTGATGCAGGCATTGTACTCCTGCATGGCCATAGAATGTTTTCCGATTACCTCAAATCGGATTAGTTGGAAACCAATATCATGCCGCTAAAAGCAACGGCTCCCATAGCCCGTATAGGTTTTCCGATTACCTCAAATCGGATTAGTTGGAAACACAACAAACAAAACTGAAAAGTCAGTTAGTCGATTTCGTGTTTTCCGATTACCTCAAATCGGATTAGTTGGAAACGAAAGTCATCCTTTGAAACGGTTTTGCCCTTCAGATCACCAAGAGTTTTCCGATTACCTCAAATCGGATTAGTTGGAAACTTACGTCAGGCTGGGGATAAAAAGTTGATTCTTGTCTCAAGTGTTTTCCGATTACCTCAAATCGGATTAGTTGGAAACTAGGTTCACCTCACCGGGTTCGATAATCATAACTGGACTCGCGTCCGTTTTCCGATTACCTCAAATCGGATTAGTTGGAAACACCTTTTTGGAATTTCATGATTTGAACCCTCTACAAAAAATGTTTTCCGATTACCTCAAATCGGATTAGTTGGGAACAGTAATGCTGGGTGCATCAACAGCGCCATTGATGTTATCGTTTTCCGATTACCTCAAATCGGATTAGTTGGAAACATTAGTGTTTGCCCAAAAATCTGATGGCTATAACAGATAAGGTTTTCCGATTACCTCAAATCGGATTAGTTGGAAACTTGACTCTCACTAATTGGGCTGTGTGCCAGTAGGCTGTTGCGCCTGTTCCGAGAAGTTTTCCGATTACCTCAAATCGGATTAGTTGGAAACTGTTTTACGAGGACACAATTGTCAGAAAGCATGCTGTTTGCGGTTTTCCGATTACCTCAAATCGGATTAGTTGGAAACGGCAGCAGAACATAAAGATTTGACACGATGAAAAAGTCATTTAGGTTTTCCGATTACCTCAAATCGGATTAGTTGGAAACGTTCCAGCGTCGATCGTGCCATGCCGGAAACTTGTATCAAGTTTTCCGATTACCTCAAATCGGATTAGTTGGAAACTTTATGCGTTGCCATAGGTTTCTGCCTTCTTCACTCAACCATGTTTTCCGATTACCTCAAATCGGATTAGTTGGAAACTCCCAGTATAAATGGTGTCAGCAATCCCAAGGCCGTCAACGCGTTTTCCGATTACCTCAAATCGGATTAGTTGGAAACGAGGGTGGTTTGGTAACTCAACGATGTGTTGGGTGCTGAAAGTTTTCCGATTACCTCAAATCGGATTAGTTGGAAACTGTAGTCGTCTCTATGGTTCTTTGCTGCATTCCAATCAGAGTTTTCCGATTACCTCAAATCGGATTAGTTGGAAACCACAGCAAGATGCTGCTAGCAACTAAACTCAAGCCGAACGTAACGTTTTCCGATTACCTCAAATCGGATTAGTTGGAAACATTGCCGTAGCTGTCGTGCAGTAGATGATCGTACATACGTTTTCCGATTACCTCAAATCGGATTAGTTGGAAACGTTATAACTTTATCAGCATCGATAATATATGTTGAGCTAGGTAGTTTTCCGATTACCTCAAATCGGATTAGTTGGAAACTGCTTAATACCGCTACAGCGATTGGGTCGATGCTTAGGGTTTTCCGATTACCTCAAATCGGATTCTCCACATCATCGTAGACATAATTCTCTGTCCCTGGCTCCCCTGGCGAAACAACGTCCACCACCAATCGGGGCGCAGGCATCTCCAGCAACATCAGCGATCGACTCGCCCCCGCCAACGCCGCCAGCGTCTCCTCCCTCAGCACCATCAAATCAGGACAGCGACAACCTACCGATCGACTCTCCACCGCAAACTCTGTTCCCCCACTGGCGATCGCGATCAGATCTCATCTGGATCAATCCCGGCTTGCCGTAACCGCTCGGCTAATCGTTCAGCCCGTTGGCGTTCCTGTTCGGCCCGTTGGTCTGCCTGCTGTGTCCGGAGACGTTCCTGTTCGACTGCCAGAGGAATCCAGTTATCTTCGGCATCATACCAGCGCAACCATTGGCGGTTAACACCGTGATACTCGCC
Source organism: Pantanalinema rosaneae CENA516 (assembly GCF_050753385.1). Classification (NCBI taxonomy): domain Bacteria; kingdom Bacillati; phylum Cyanobacteriota; class Cyanophyceae; order Leptolyngbyales; family Leptolyngbyaceae; genus Pantanalinema; species Pantanalinema rosaneae. The sequence continues at coordinate 42,604 of NZ_JBLZFZ010000054.1, read as the reverse complement.
CTGCCATAGCCCCAAGCCTAGCTCCAAACTGGGTAGCCAGACTCTTGACTCGGTTAAGCCTTGCTGACGGTAGCGATCGCCTTCAAGCTGAAACACCAGAAATTCATTGGTATAGCGATCAAAGACGATGTAGTAGGGGATGCCTAAAATCTGCTCGTAGACTTGCCATTTGGTGGGTTGGGGAGTACGTTGTTGGCGCAGCCCCAGGTCTTCATCGCGGGTACTGGGGGAGAGGAATTCAATCGCCACGATCGGGCGAACGCCTTCCTGCCAAAGAACATAGCTGAGGCGCAGGTCGCGGTCTTCATAGAGACGAGAAACACCGACGACGGCGAACCAATCGGGACGTTTATACCAGTTGGTATGGCGGGGGTCGTAGTAGAGGTTCAGGTCGCTGGCGACGAAGACTTGTTCGGGGGGATGGGTGGGGGGATGGAAGGTGGTGCTACAGAGTTCTGCCTGCCACAGGTGAAATTCGTCGGGCAAACCGGGCTCCTCGGGATCTTCGCTGGGCAGATCATACATAGTAGGCAGGGTTTCTTTGGGCGATCGAGGTGGATCAACCTGCTCAGTTAATGGTCTGACACCAGACATAAGCCGTTCTCTAGACGCAAATGCCCGTATTTTAACACTGGGGGTTTTGGGAAGTTCCCTGAGCCAGGGTTTGCAATCTCACCGAAGACTGGGTATGCAGCAGCCAAGCTTCAACTTGCCCTACCTTTCCGATCGTACGACTCACCCAGAATTCTTCTGACCCAATCAGAACCATTCCGTAAAGCCATCACAGCAACCAATCTACTAATGCCAGGAACCGGACTTGAACCGGTGACACGAGGATTTTCAGTCCTCTGCTCTACCAACTGAGCTATCCCGGCGGGGAACGTCTGTGTTTTTGACGCTTAACCAAATTAGCAAACCAGAGGGCGTTATGGCAAGGGGATTTTGGAAAAAGATGGCAATTTGGTTAGATCACCCGATCGCATCCAATCGCTCAAGACACCCAACCACGATCGAGAGAGTACGGCAGAATAGGGAATGGGGCGAAATGGTGTGTCCCGGATCCCTTACCCTGATTTTCTGGACGACATGGACTGGCAAGAACTTTCTGGAAATTGGGTCTTAATGCCACCCCGACCAAGCGCGATCGTGCATTTTTTAGGCGGGGCGTTTGTGGCGACGGCTCCCCAAGTCACCTATCGGCGGTTGCTAGAACGGTTAGCCCTGCAAGGATATGGCATTGTGGCAACCCCCTTTATTAATACCTTTGACCATCAGGCGATCGCCCAAACGGTGCTGCGGAACTTCGATCGGGCAATGGAACATCTGTATGAAACCACCTTACGCAAACGCTACCTGCCGATTTATGGCATGGGGCATAGTTTGGGCTGCAAATTACATTTGTTGATTGGCAGTACCTTTCCGGTGGAACGGGCGGGTAATGTGCTGATTTCGTTTAATAACTTTGCCGCGCGGGATGCGGTGCCCCTGGTGGAGCAAGTGTCGGCACTGTTCGCCCAAATGTCTACCCCAATGACGGCAGAATTCATCCCTTCGCCAGTCGAAACCAATCGCATCATTGCCGAAAATTACCAGGTAAGGCGTAATTTGCTGGTGAAGTTTACCAATGACACGATCGATCAAACGACTGCTCTCACAGAGCTATTGCAAACTCGTTTTCCGAATATGATCGTGGCGCAAAAACTTCCTGGCACCCATCTCACCCCCTTAGGTCCCGATGTGCGTTGGCAAACGGGCAGTATCTTTACTCCCTTTGATGCGATCGGGCAATGGATGCGGCAAGAGGTTTACCGAGAATTGCATGAATTAGAGCGATCGATCGTGCGGTGGTTGAATCCTTTGTCGCCGCGTTAGGGCATCCTGAAGAGATGAACGATAGTGATCAAATCATCGGGATCCTGCCAACGCATGGGTGTAGTGGTAATTACGCTTCATTTCCCACTATCAAAATTACTCATGCTCATGAGGGATTATTTCGCATTGGAGGCAGAATTTATATGTCCTATCTTGGTACTGTGTTGTTAGGAGTCGCACTCTTCCTGTTGACCTCCTTACTTTGCTGGTTAATCGGCAGCCTGTTGTTAGTCTTTCCGATCTACGGCATTCTGTTGCTCCCGATCGGGTTACTCGGTGTCGTGCTAGCTGTAGATGCGATTCATCAAGGCTTTTTGACTTAAACAGCGCTCTGTGACGTTGATCACAGCCTCAAATGTCTAGTCTCATGGTAAGATTGACAGGTCTAAAATTGATTCTGTCGCATGAGTATGGATGGTGAGATTGGCATTGAGCAGAGTGGATTGATGGATATAGAAGCGGTGCAAAAAGCGCTGAATCGTTCTAGAGCGTCGGTCTATCGGTATGCTAATACCGACCCCAATAGCCTCAATCCGCCCTATCATCCCAAGCGGCTTAACCCCGAGATCCGATCCCATAAAGATGATTTGTTGTTATTTCATCCCAATGAAGTGGCTCGGTTTGCCAAGGATGTGTTGAAAATTCGCCCTGTGACGATCGAAGTGCGGGAGTCGCCGCGTAACTCGACGCAAGAACTGTTACAAGCGATTCTGACTGAGCTACAGAGCATTCACCAACTCTTAAAAACCCGCTCCTAAGAAAGTGTTTGAAAAGTCAAAATCGTTACCTGAACCGCCCCCCTAGCCCCCCAATTCTGGGGGGAACCGGATTCAAAGTCCCCCAGAGTTGGGGGCTTAAAGCCCTACGGGCATACCAGAAAAGGGGGCAAGTGCAATCACTTTGATACTTTTAAAACATCCTCTAAGTAATTTGTTCCCCGTTTGCATTGAGATTGTTTGCTATACACTACTTTCTCCAAGCAGGGTGATTACAATTTTTGTACAGAGGAGTATTCCCCGTCCTAGTCGTTCCAATTTAATTCGCTTGTTGTTATCAGCTTTTCCCTACTTTTATGGAATCAGGTAGTCCATCTGCCAGTTCGTCTGACCGATCGTCCTCCCGATTTGCCACCCTTTTCGGAACCTTGATCGCGGTGCTGACCCTCACCTTGCCACTGATGGTGATTGCTTATTACTCTAACTCTCAAGCCAGTTCTCAATTACCGACGCGCTATGTATCTGTAGAACGGCGTTAGAGTCTAGAGCCAGAAGTCGGTTAACCGCATTGCTCAGGAGAGCTTCCCATGGTTCTGAAGGCGAGACAACCGTGGCGGTGGGACTGGAGGAGTTGCTGTGTCAGCCTGGAGTTTTGCATGGGCGGATTTCCCTACCTGGGTGAAAAATCACCTGTCAAACGGGAGCAGGATCGCTATGATCCAAGAGGAAGCACTATAGTTATTAATTGAACACTCCAGGTCTGGACATGGCATACGCATCCTCTACTGCTAGAGCCGAGATGAGCGAGCTACGGCGTTTGCGGAGCTTATTACCTCCCGAACTCCAAAGCTGGGTTTCCGTTGAAGCGACTTCTTCCGTCAATCCACCACTGATTACCTCTGAAGAGATTGGTAAAGATGAGGTAGAAATTCTGATTGATATGGTGCGATGGGAGCAGTTGGCAACCGATCAACGGAATTTGCTGTTCTGGCATGAGATCGGACGGATCCAGAATGATACGATTCCCAAGGATGGCTGGGAAATGGCAGCCCTGGCGATCGGGTTAGGGGGTGCAGTAGGGGAACTATGGGTACAGGATGGCTTGTTGTTACTGTTAGCGCTGGCGCTGTGTGGCGTATCCGGTTGGCGACTGTGGCAGAAGAATAGTAACGATCGCGTGATTAAAGATTTAATTGAAGCTGACGAACGGGCGATCGCGCTGGCAACTCGCTTTGGCTATACTTTGCCCAATGCCTATAAGAGTTTGGGTAGTGCGCTGAAAACTTTGATTGACCAGTCGCCGAAGAAGAAATTGCGATCTCAGTATGAAACGCGCTTAGACGCTTTGAAGAAGAGTGCGGCTAAAGCTAAGGCAAAAATGAAGGCACAGCCTGAAGACGCTTACTCGGATTAGTATTACCGCGTTGAGGGTGGGGAACAGGTATTGGCGACCCCCCGAGGAAGTCCATCTGCCGGAATGGTCCAGGTGGTGGCATCTGCGGTGCAGCGAATTACGCCCCGACCGCCCCGCTCCACTCGTAATAAATCCCCGTGGTACAATCGCTCATTCACTTGCACTGGGCGATAGTTGGGTTGCCCTTGGGGTTTCAGTTCGACCTTGCCTTCCACGCGAACCATCTGGGCGATCGGTTGTCGGGGGGGAAATTGACTCTCACTGGCTGGAGCGATCAGTACCAGGGTCAGAGCCAACGAGATAGACACACTAGCTTTCATTGCTATTCATTTCAACCCGTAATCGTTTGAGTGCCAAACCGATCCAGAGATCCTCATCTGGATCTTTTTGATTGGCGAATCTAAGACATTGTTCCCAGGCTGCCATTGCCGCGATCGGATCTTGTAATCCTTCTAATGCTTGTGCCTGTAAGCAGTAGGCGGGAGCCCGTTCGGGAGCTAGATTAATCGCCCGTTGCAACACATCGCCAGCTTCGATATACCGTTCCTGGTTGAGTCTTGCCCACCCCAGATTCTTGTAAATGGCATACATTGTCTCCTGATCATTTTTGGCTAACGCTAACCCCAAGCCTTCATTCAACAGCGACACTGCTTTGGAATAACTTTCGGGGGTGCCGTCCAGAATATAGATGCGAGCGAGGCGATCGTAGGCTTTATAGGCTTCGCCATCGCGTCCCCCTTTCACCGCAATCTGATACTCGATCGCCGCCTGATCAATTTGGGTGAGGTCTTCATACAACCGTCCCAACTTATAGTGAATATCCAAGTGGCTGGGATGCAGCTTCAGTGCCCGTGTATAGCGATATTCCGCCATTGCCAGTTGACCATCCCGATAGGCCAGATCAGCACTTTGCTCATATAGAACTGCAATGTAGGGCAGAGCCAGCCAGAAGCTGATCATCGACAGCAGAAACAAGGCTGATAGCCCACAAAAAATTTCATCCCACCAATGGCGGGCAATTCTGAGGCTACTTAAAATATGTTCCATTGCCTGCCGTCCGGTTTTAGTTAAGGCCCCACCGCCCGTCAGCAGCCCAACCACGCTGGGCATAATCACCGCAAACGCGCCTAAGGCATCGGGACCGCCTTCCAGGAAGCGGGCAGATAGCCCCACCAGGAGACTGAGGGCAACGGAAAGTAGCGAAATGGATAATCCCTGCCACAGCCAATCAAACCGATCGCGCCACGAGGAAATTTTGGGAGCTTCTAGCAACCGCAACCATTCCCGTTCGGGAGGCGGTAGTAATACCTGCCAGTCCTCCAGTTTGACAGCTTGATTGATGTAAGTCGCCTGTTGATTTAACCGCGCATCCAGCCGATTCACTACCCGTTGCCAGTCGCGGCGTTGCGATCGGGGCTTGTGGTGGGTCATCCTAGCCCAGAGGTTACCTAAGCCTTGCCGCAGAGAAGCCCGAGGATAGGCGTTCAGCGTTTGATGCACCACACTTCGGGCAACCAGCGCTTCCAGTACCTCTTCTGCCGAGAGTCGTTCCCCCGCTACTTCCAGCGCCACGATCGCGGTTTCATAGCGTTCAATCGCATTCGTTAAAGTAGAGGTCGTCATGGCGGTTTGCTGGGGCGGGCGGGCTACTCAATAAGTCGTTAATGGCACAGACAAATGTTCCAGATCTTCGGGTGAGCTTGGTGCTCCTGCTTCAATCGCCAGAGGGATGTTTATTCGCGATCGCGTTGAGATTTATTACAAAATGTGCGAAAGTTACCAGGTGTGCGAAAGTTAAACCTTGATTTTTTCATAGGGCAGTTAGGCAAGCTGATGGCAAGTAAACCAATTTCGTTGCTGGCAAGTGTTTTATTGGGGGTGGGGCTGGTTGTCAGCATTCCACAGATCACCTATGCTCAACGGTCTGGAAATAATCCTCAGTTGACTGAGCTGTTGAAGCAAGGGAAGCAGTTAGTAGATCGGGGTAATTTTGCGGCTGCCCTATCGGTTTACCAGCAAGCGGCGGCACTGGATAATACAAACGCCCGGATTTTCTCGGGTATGGGCTACTTACAAGCCCAGCAGGGCGATTTTGAATCGGCGGTACGTTCCTATCAGCAGGCGATCGCCTTGGATGGCAAAAATGCTGAATTTCATTATGCCCTGGGCTACAGTCTGGCAAATTTAGGTCGAAATGATCAAGCGGTGATGGCATATCGGGAAGCCACCCGCTTGAGTCCGCAGCACGTCAACGCCCATTTAGGCATGGGAGTGGTGTTTAGTCGTAAAGGGCTGTATGAAGATGCCATTATGGCTTACCGGCGAGTGATTGCCTTTGCTCCCCGCAATGCCCAGGCGTATGAATTGGCGGGTACGGCATATATTCAACAAAACCGTCCACGGGAAGCATTGGACTTTTTAACCAAAGCGGCGGAATTGTCACCTAGAGATGGCAGCATTCAGGTACAACGCGGCGCTGCCTTGCTACAAATGAATCAAGTCCCGGAAGCCCTGGAGGCATTAAAAGCGGCAACTCGCTTGTCGCCACGGGATGCCACGGTACAACTGCAAATTGGCAAGATTCTACAAATTACGGGGCAGTTGGATGAAGCACTCCAAGCCTATCGGCAAGCCACGGCACTGCAATCGAATTTGCTAGAGGCGCAGGTGGCACTGGGTGACATCTATATGGAAAAGCAAAATTATCTCTATGCGATCGTGGCGTATCGCAAGTATGTGGCGTTAGCTCCTCAGGAACCCGATGCCTACTACAAGTTGGGCACAGCCCTAAAACGGGATGGTCGCAAACAGGAAGCGGCAACCACCTTTGAGCTTGCCAAAAACCTGTATCAGCAACAGGGCAAATCCAATGGCGTAAAGCAAGTGGATCAGCAACTGAAGGAACTTAAGAAGTAACGGATGGCTGATTGGCTTCGCGTTGCCGCAGGATAAAGGCTGCGATCGCCAGGTCAATCGGCGTTGTTACCTTAAGATTCGTTTCTTCACCGGCGACGATTTGGACGGGTAGCCCACATTGTTCAAATAAGGCAGCATCGTCGGTCACTTCCCAACCTTGCCGTAATCCTTCGTTGTGGCAATGGAGCAGTTTTTCCACCTCAAAGCCTTGGGGAGTTTGGGCTGCCCACAACTGTTGGCGATCGGGGGTACTGGAGACTAGCTGGGTACCCGATTCGACCACTTTGATCGTGTCTTTCACCGGAATCGCAGCGATTAATCCGGGACAGTGTTGTAGGGCTTCAGCACAGCGATCGAATAACTCTGGAGTGGCTAAACATCGCGCTCCATCATGAATTAATACCCGCTCTGCGACGGCAGGTAGCGACTGTAGTCCACGATAAACCGATTCCTGGCGGGTTGTGCCTCCCTGAATCAAGTGGACAGATTTGCTCATGCCCAGACTGGTGACAATGTCTTTGAAGTCTGGAAAATCATCGGTTTGCCCGACTAGACCAATCCAGCGAATGACTCGGGATGCCTTGGCAGCGGCTAACGTCCAGGCCAACAGCGGTTTGTCTAGTAACGGTAAAAGCAGTTTGTTTCGGTTGCTACCCATCCGGCGACCTGATCCAGCAGCAGGAATCAGTAAATACACAAGCGCTCCTCAAAAATGCCTTTAAATTATGATCTCTGGAGGTGCGACCAGCATCAATCTGACTAAAAAATCTGGAATCCCACTTCTGGGGGAAGTAAAACAGCTCTGAAAGCCGCAAGATCCAGTCAGACTTGTTCTGGAGTGCCCATCAACGTGATCAGAAAATTCATTGATCAAGGGATTTCTAAGGCAGAGGGTTGTATAGAGAACGGTTAAGACAGATGAACTGAGATAAACTAACGATGGATTATCCGAATCATGCTTAAACCTGTCACTGTTTAGATATGCGAATAGTAGCCCTCGTTCCCGGTGGAATTGGCGATCAGATTCTGTTTTTCCCGACCCTGGATGATCTGAAGCAGGCATACCCCAACGCCCAAATTGATGTGGTGGTGGAGCCCAGAGCCAAGGATGCTTATCGGGTGTCCAAATCAGTCACCAATACCATGCTGTTTGACTTCAAGGATCGCAATAGTCTGGCAGACTGGGGTAACTTACTTGGGGTGTTGCGCGATCGCGAATATGATGTCGTCATTTCCCTGGGACGACGATGGGCAGTTGGCTTCCTGCTCTGGCTAACGGGCATTCCCACCCGGGTTGGTTATGCTGGCAGCGCCGGACAAGCGTTTCTGACCAATCCTGTGCCGTTGAAAACCGGACAATATGCGGCAGAAATGTACCATGATTTGCTGCAAGGCTTGGGAATTAACACCCCCTGTCCGGAGGTGGCAATCAGTGTGCCAGCCAAAGATTTAGATTGGGCGGATGCTGAACGCAAGCGGCTGGGGATTCAAAGTAGTGGCTATGTCATGATCCACGGTGGCTCTAGCCAGTTAGCCAAACTCAAAGGCATTGACAAAATTTATCCGATCGAGAATTGGCTCGGCATTATTCAAGACTTTCAACAACGGCAACCGGATCTACCGATCGTCCTGGCTCAGGGCCCAGAGGATACCGAACTGGTCGCCGCCTTAGTCGAAGCCAACCCGAAGCTAAAGGTGACGACTCCCGGTGATGTCGGCAAACTCGCTGCCATGATTGCCGGAGCAAACTTGATGCTGTGTACGGATAGTGCGCCGATGCATTTAGCCGTTGCTGTGAAAACCTATACGCTGGCGTTATTCGGCCCCACCGATCCGAAGAAACTGCTGCCAGATAGTAATCGGTTTGTCGGCATCAAATCCCTAACGGGCAAGATGGCAGATATTTCTCCCCAAACGGTAATGGAGAAAGTCTGGGGCGGTTAATGGTTCGCTAGGACTGATGATCCATCCAGTTCAGGCAACGCTGCATTTGTTGCTGCATAGTGGCACGATCGCTGTGGTAGCGGCGACCATGACCCGGTAGCACCCACTCAAACGAGTAATCCGCCAGTCGATGCATAGATTTAACCTGTTCTGTCCAGGAATACCAGCAAAAGTCGCGAAAGGCATAGAGCTGCTGGCGATCGTCTGACCAGGCTAGATGGTCGCCAGTAAACAAAAAGGTTTGATTCGCCAACAGCACCGTATGCCCTTTACCAAAAACGAGCTAAAGCCCCTGAGTTCAGGCATGGGGATGTAAGCGATTCGCGGCTTTAGCCGCCTAATGTAAGTAACAAAGCGGCTTCTGTGGCTTTCCCGGATTAGATAGCTCACTGCTGTATAATGAAGCATGAGCAAATTCAAGTCAAACCATAACGTTGTTTATTCCTGCAAATATCACGTTGTCTGGTGCCCTAAGTATCGACGCAAAGTTTTAGTCAATGGGGTAGAGGTTCGGCTTAAAGAACTGCTTCAAGAGATTTGTGCCGAATTCACGTCAGAGTTGATTGAAATGGAGGTAATGCCTGATCACGTTCATTTATTGGTTGAGGTAAACCCACAATTCGGGATTGCTAAGCTGATTCGATACCTGAAAGGTAGAACATCACGCATTTTAAGACAGGAATTTCCTTGGTTAAAATCTCGACTACCTACACTGTGGACTAATAGCTATTTCGTCTCGACTGTTGGCGGTGCGCCCATTTCAGTCATTAAGCAGTACATCGAAAATCAAAAAAATGTCTAGCTTTGGATGCCAGCAAATTCTAATTAGTTCAGACTCAGAGCTTCGAGCAATTCTTGAGTTTATTTGTGGTGAGTCGGCAAAACTGAGTAACTGTGGCAACTATCTATCCCGACAGTTGTATTTCAAGACTGGTAAGGCTCCCAGTAAGTTTGACTTGCATCGTGAAATGAGTCGCAATCCTCACTTTCAGGCGTTGCACTCCCAGGTCGCACAACAATGTCTGACCACTGTTGCAGAGTCCTTTAAGTCTTTCTTTGGACTACTGAAAGTTGTCAAAAATGGCAAGGTAGACCAAAGGCCAAAATTGCCGGGATACCGGAAAGGTGGGTTGAACTTAGTCACGTTCCCTGGTCAAGCAGTCAAATTGAAGTCTGAAGGGTTGCGTTTTCCGCTTGGCAGTAAAGTTAAAGCGTGGTTTGGAATAGATGCGTTCTATCTGCCAATGCCATCCAACCTTGAATACAAATCAATTCGGGAATATCGAATCCTCCCTCGCAATGGGCAGTTCTATTTAGAACTCGTCTACAAGCTACCTACAGTGGAAGCTGAGGTTGATTTTGACAAGGTGTTAGGCATTGACCCAGGGCTGGATAACTGGCTAACCTGCGTCTCTAATATTGGGACAAGCTTCATTGTTGATGGGCTGCACTTAAAAAGCTTGAACCAGTGGTACAACAAACGAGTATCTGTCCTGAAAGAAAATCAGCCCCAAGGCTTTTGGAGTCAGCAATTAGCTGGCATCACAGAAAAACGGAATCGACAAATCAGGGATGCTGTAAATAAAGCGGCTCGACTCGTTTTGAATCATTGTTTGGAACATGGAATTGGCACAGTTGTTTTTGGCTGGAATAAGGGACAACGGCAAGAAATAAACCTTGGCAGCAAAACTAATCAGAAGTTTGTCCAGATTCCAACGGGCAGGCTGAAAGATAGGATTGCTCAACTTTGCCAGCAATACGGTCTGAAGTTTGTTGAGACAGAGGAGAGCTACACTAGCAAGGCAAGTTTTCTGGATTCGGATGAGCTACCTACATTTGGCGAAAAACCCGAAGGGTGGCAAGAATCAGGGAAGCGTGTCCAGCGTGGTTTATATTGTTCTGCTGATGGCACAAAAATAAATGCTGACTGCAATGGAGCAGGCAACATTCTTAGAAAAGTAGCGGCAAAACTCAGACTAGATCTGAGTGGAGTCAGTAGGGGTGCTTTGATTGCGCCTTTGAGAATCCGTTTGTGGGTTGCTCAAGAATCCCCGTCCCTTTAGGGCTGGGGAGTATCAATGTGTCCTGGAACTGGAATAATCAACAGATCCGGAGCAAATTGGATCGGTTCAGAGCCGGATAGGGGGATTTCGACTGATTTTGTTACCTTGGTAATGTCATCGATATGGAGCAAGCGATCGCAGCCGAAGTGGGCATGGAATTTTTCGTGATCGGCAACGTCATCCCGGTGAGTGAGATACAAATACCGCACTCCGCCCAGGGCTTCCAACTGTTTGACTAAGGGAGCGGCAAACCGGGGCGAATCGACTAAGACATTGCCCGCCGGACGCTGAATGAAATAGCTGGCGGCAGCAAAGGAACTTTCAGCATGATAGCCACAGTGGAAGACACTGGCGGCGATCGCAATTGGGAAACTCTCCTGAGCCTGTTTAATATCAGTCGGTTTAGCGACGGTGCCGATCGAACTGGTAGGGCAAGATAACAAAGCTTGCATGGCGCGTAAGCGCTCCTGGTCATTTTCGGGCTGATGATAGACTGCGGATTGTTCGCCTGCCTGGTAAAACACGTCCGGAGCCATCCAGCGACAGGTATCGCAGTCAATACAGGTGCGATCGACATAGAAATCGCCACTGACATTTTCGGGGCGGCGTTGAGTCAGGTGTGCCATAGGGCGATGGGGAGGTGGGGAAGGTGAGGGAGATGACTGAAGTGATGTCAATAATCTGTTGCGATCGTAACGAAGTTAGACAGCAATTGGGGTAGCCAAAGGGTAGACAGGGACTGAACCTGATTTCTCCTCCTACAGATAGAACTCTTTCATCAGGGCATCCCGCATAATAAAGAAAATGAAACGCTAATTCCGGTGAAATTTTAGTTATTAGTTATGAGCGATCTCTCGGTTATCTTAATTGAAGACCATGATCTAACGCGGGTAGGGTTGAAAACAGCTTTGCAATGCAAAGATGGGATTCGAGTGTTAGGGGAAGCGGCGAATGCAACTCAGGGTTTAAAACTCCTATCCACGATGAAGCCTGATGTGGCGATCGTGGATATTGGGTTGCCGGATATGGATGGGATTGAGCTAACGCGCACGTTCCGGCAGACGCAGGAAGAGGGAGCGCAGGATGCGACTAAAGTGCTGATTCTGACGATGCATGAGAGTGAGGATGCTGTGCTGGCGGCGTTTGCGGCGGGGGCAGATTCCTATTGCATGAAGGATATCAGTATCGATCGCTTAGCGGAAGCCTTACATGCGACCCATGCCGGTAACTGTTGGATTGATCCGGCGATCGCGGGGGTGGTATTGCACCAGATGCGGCAGGCGGCTCCGGCAGCGGATGTTCCCTTTAACAAAACCGTGACGATTCAAGGCAATGATCCAGAATTGGAGCAAGCCCTGGAAACTAGCCCCTTAACGGAACGGGAACTGGAAGTTTTAGAGTTAATTGTGGCAGGATGCAGCAATGCCGTGATTGCTGAAAAGCTCTATATTACGGTGGGGACTGTGAAGACCCATGTTCGCAATATTCTCAACAAACTCTGTGCCGATGACCGAACTCAAGCGGCGGTGCGGGCACTGCGATCGGGCTTAATCAGCTAAGGAATAGGGATTAAATCAGTTCGAGTTTGGCTAGGGGCGGGTTTTGTCAGCCAATGGATTGGAGGAGGCAGATTGATCGGCTAAACCCGTCTGTACAGGTTGTTGATTGATTAAATTCACGCTCCTAAGACAGATGGGTAAGAGGATTCTTTACTGAGCTTCACCGATTAATGTAAAGGCTGCCCAATCCATCGGCGACGGATACTCTTGCATGGTGGTCAACATGGCTTGTCGCAGTGCCTGAGCTTTATCTGGGGCGGTGGGTAAGTTGTGATAAAAGGCTTGCATCAGGGTTGAGGTGGAACTGTCGTCTACTGCCCATAACGACACAATCACACTGGGAACTCCGGCGGTAATTAAGGCTCGGGATAAGCCAATCACGCCATCGCCGGTAATTCTGCCCTGTCCAGTATCACAGGCACTCAAAACCACTAATTGAGCTTGTAATCGTAGACTAGCAATCTCACTGGCGGTTAGTAGTCCGTCATTCTGCCCATCCGGGGCTAGGGCGATCGCCCCTGGCATACCAATGCCCTGGAGCAAGGATTCCTGGGTACCGTATTCCAACAGTCCGTGGGTGGCTAGATGAATGATGTTAGCTTGAGCAAGTTGCTGTATTACGTGGGTTTTGGTGGCGTTTTCTCCAATTAATGCTTGCGTATTCAGCAGTTTGGCGATCGCGATCGCTTCCTGCTCGGAACCGGGTAATTCACTCAATTGGTAGGGTTCATCCTCGGGAGTTAAGCGCACCTTGGGCATGATCGGGTTGCCGACGACTAACGCTTGCTTGGATAGGGAGGTTGCCCGATCGTGTTGCAACTGTTGGGTCAGAGCCAGCACCTGAATTGAGGGAGCGGTCAGGATGGTATGGTGTTCGATTAAGTAACTCCCATCGGCGGCTTGCAATGCCGGGAAGGGCAGGAGGAAGAGGGACTCCTGGGGAATAAAAATGACGCGAGCGTTGGGGTCGCTGGGCAATAGATCCGCGATTGGGGTAATCAGCAGTTCATATAGCTTGCGTAAGCCGGGGTATTCCTGGCTGGCAGAGCGTACCTGAGCCGTTGGGGTCGATCGCGGAGGGCGGGGTTGGCTGGGCGGGAGGGTATCCCGGAGTCGATCGCCCATTTCCTCGCAATCATTGATCGGCACTAAACAGCGACCGGCGATGACTAACTCATGCAAATCAAAGTCTTTTTCCCATAAGGGACGCAGGTTAACCTGCCGCAGGTTGACCTTGCCAGTCGGTTGCACGACCCAGATCAACAGTTGGGCTTCCTTAGCACGTTGCTTTCCCCGAAATTTAAAGTCATCATCCGCCACGATCGCATATTCCACTAATGTTGCATTCTGTTGACGAGCAATCTGCCGAATATCCGCGATCGTGATCGGAGCGGCGGCTGACTGGGAATCACGACGCGATTTAGCTCCAGTGGCATGATCCCTCTTAGCCAGTAATTCCACAAAGGCGCGGGCGCGTCCATGTTCGGCGGCTTCCAGGGCGGCTTCGGGCTGATTTGCCGCCATCAGAATCTGTTGTAATAGGCTGTAGGTATGGATTTGGGTATCAAAGATCGACACTTGATAGCGATCGCTCAGCCCGGGACGGAGGGCATCTAGTAACTGGACGGCTGCCCGCAGTTGTGTTTCTGCCTCTGCCAAGCGTCCGGCTTTGAATAAGGTATGCCCCAGGTTATTTAACCCTCTGCCAATGGCGGCAGGATCGCCAAGCTGACGAGTGATTGCCAGACTTTGTTCTTGGAATTGGATCGCTTGAGTAAATTCCTGAGACTCTTCATAGATTAGCCCCAAGCTGCCCAGGGCTTCACTGGTGCGGCGGCGATCGTTCGCTAACTTTGCCAGTGTCAGTGCCTGTTGGTAGGCAGCAATTGCCTGATCGCGCTTACCCAGGGCATGATACGTGGAGCCTAAATTAATTAAGGTACTGGCTTGTCTGCCGGGTTGATTTAAGCGTTGGCTAATCATCAGGCTTTGTTGCAGCGTTGTGATTGCCGACTCATGTTGCCCCAAATTGCCATACACGCCGCCCAGGTTATTCAACGCCAGACTTTCTCCCAACGGATCGGGAATTTGGCGGACTAATTTCAAGCTCTCCTGGTATTGGGCGATCGCATTATCGTAATCTCCCAATGCTTCATAGACATTGCCCAGGTTATTCAGCACTTGGGCTGCCAGGTGGGATTGCTGCAATTCCTGTACCAGCGTTAACGCTTGCCGATTGGCGGCGATCGCCTGGTTATAGTGCCCCAGAGCTTTGTGAGCGATCGCGGCATTCCCCAGCAGAATGGCAGTGGTTTGGCGCTGATCCTGAGCCAGCGTTAGTCCCTGTTGATAGAGGTTGAGCGCCTGGGCATAGCTGCCCTGACTGGCATAGGTATCCGCCAGGGTGATCAGGATGGTGAGTTCGGCTGCTTGATTCTGCTGCGATCGTGCCAATGATAAGGACTGCTGCAAGTAGGCGATCGCTTGGGTATAGTCCTGCAATGCCAGGGTCGCTGCACTAAGGTTCTTGAGAGTGGTGGCGGTTGCCGAATCATCCTGCACTGCCTGGTAGAGCGTCAGGGATTGTTGCCAGGAGGCGATCGCCGCCGCTAGATCATGAGCTTGAAACTGCTCCACGCCCTGCTGAAATAAGCGATCGGCTTCTAAGGCGGTGGCTGGAGGGGTAGGTGGACTGGGCGCTGCGATCGTAAGGACAGTTTCACTTACCCCGTAAAGGGTGAGCAGTCCTAGGGTGATTAAAGTGATCCAACCAGTGCGGCTGCCTAGCATGATGGAATGGGTTAAGGTGTATCGGCTTCCAGCACCTGGAGAATTTGTCCGTCATTGCTGACCTGCCGACAGGGATCGGTTGCCGTCGGAGCCGATGATCGCTCGGTCGTTTCAGCCCGATTGCGGTTCTGTCCCCGATTTAGGGCAACGAGCATCGTCCCCGGTGAACAGCCATCGATAGAGGCTTGGTTGGTGATTGGACGTTGAATTGCTTGGGTGTCCGGATTAGCGATCGTGCTGGTAGTGGCGATCGTTGGACTGGTGGAACTATTGGGGGTCGAACTGGAGGCGTTATTCCCTGGAGAATTCCCTGGATTTGCTGCCGTTACCGGATTCGTCGGCGAAGTGGGTGTGTTGGCGATCGGGAGGCTGGGGCGAGGAATGGTGCTGACCTGGATGTTACTGCTATTGCTGAGTCGGCTATCTCCAAAGGAGCCATAGAGAATCGCGTCTGTGCCAGCGCCAATAAAGATAGCGCCGACGGTGTAGCTGGCATCGGGAGAGATAGTGGTTAAGTCGTAGGGAACAGAGCGGACAGTGACGTTATCAGTATCTGCAACCACTGTGCCGTCCGCAAATTCAAATAGCATGGCGGAAGAATTGGCGGCTGTAGGACGGATAAACACCTGCTCTCCGGCGCGAGTGCCATTACTGGTGCGGAACACCACATTCCCAGCGGCATCCCGTTCCACCCCTAATCCGGCAGTGAAGGATGCGCCACCATGCTGGATCGACACACTGCCAGGAGTAACAATGCTGGCAGGGGCATCCTCTAAGCCATTATAGGAACTGCCAATCAAAAAGGTGTTCCGCGCCTGAAAGATACCATTGGCCCGAATATCCACCGCCATATCCGTGGATGAAAGAGGACTTCCCTGTAGGACTCGGATGGAATCGACGACGACGTTGCCCGTGGTGCTGGTCAGGCTAACGTTACCTGTTGCTAGCCAGGGAGCCGAACTCTGCTCGGTGAGGATCGTCCCCAGTTGCAGGTTCCCGCTGCCGGTGACCGTGAGTGACCCGGCTTGAATATTGCCAGCCGTCACACTACCCGTGGCATTAACAGTGACACTATGTTCCGTCTCCAGATTGCCCAGGGCGACATTGGCTCCGGAGATGGTTAAGCGTCGTCCCCCCAACACTCGTAAGGTATCATTGGCATCCATCGTAAAGTTGCCGACTCCATTACCATCGGCATCAGCCCGGAAGGTAATCGAGCCATAATCACTCCCGGAGGCGGATAGGGGGGGGATGGGAGGGATATCTAAAACGTTATCGGCGAGGGACTCGATCGTGATGTTGTTCGTCGCTTCCAAAATCAAATGATTCACATTTGCCATGCCTTCCAATTCCGATTCATACAGAATGGTTGGGATCGGATCACTGGCAAGTACCTGACCATTCTGCCCAAAGGCATCATTGCCAAAGGCGATCGTTGAACCCCCGTTATCATTGCCATCATCTGTTCCGGATCGGATCACAATGTTGGTCGGATCGAGTAATAACGTACCGGTTGTGCCATTAGGTGCGGCGGTATTCACACTGCCCTGATAAACCAAATTTTGTTTGCCAGACACTTCCACAAAACCACCATTGCCAGCTTGCGCCCCTCCTTGCGCCGTGATGCTGCCATAGAAGCGAGTCGTGCCATCTGCCCAGACGATCGCCCGTCCGCCATTCCCTGTTTGCAGGGCATTGACATTGATCACTGAGTTCGGGCTGACATAGGTTTCTTGAGCGTTGGGAATCGTTCCCTGTCCCCGGAAATCGCCGCCAATCAACACTGTGCCCCCTTGAGTGCCGATCGCGGTGACGGTCGCATTTACCAGCGCCACCCGATCGCCCAATACCGATACTGTTCCCCCGGTTTGATTGAGGCTGGAGGCAGTCAGGGTTCCCCCCGCGATCGCCGTTCCTGCTGTGGGAGCGATCGTCACTCCTGATCCCGTTAAGCGAATCGTGCCATCCGGATTGGCTATGATCCCGGTGGCATTAGTCAGGGTTCCCCCAGTCAGCAGTTGTGGTAAGGAAAGGGGCGTATAGGGTAAGGAATTGACGGCAATGGCGGTGTTCGTAGGGAGATCAAGGCTGAGAATACTGCCCACTTGACTGACTCGTACTAGCTTCTGTCCGGGAATAGCAGCTACGGTCACGCTCCCGCCTGGAGCCGATAATGAGCCAGTATTCACCACGGTTCCACCCAGGAGTGTCAGGTTTTTGCCTTGGGTTACGGCTAAATTGCCCGCATTGACGATCGCCCCAGGTTGGGAGGATGAAAAGACTAAGGTGCTGGGAGTGCCTAGTAGGGTGGCATAGTGGTTTGTTCCAGTTGCCTGAAACCACTGTTCGCCACCAATGCCGGGACGAAAGCCGATCGCGGTAGCTGTAGTGGCTGTGAAAGAACCGGGTACATTTAGACTGGCATGATTGCCAAAAATAATCCCGGCGGGATTCATTAAGTACAGGTTAGCCGTACTACCTGTCACCCGGATCTGTCCGTCAATTACGGAAGCACTACCGCCCGTGACGCGACCCAGAATATTTTGAATGCTGGGGTTAGAGAGAAAGGTGGCAATTTGCCCCTGACTCAAGCCAAATTGCTGAAAGCTATGAAATAAATTACCCCCGGCTTGGGTGCCGCCGCCAATATTGAAGTGATTGGGATTGCTACTGGCTGGAGTGACTACGGTTCCGGCATCGTTGGGGGTGGGCGTAATTTGCGATTGTCCTGGGCTAGCAGTAGTGCCCAGAATGGTAGTGGTTCCAAGCAGTAAGCCTACAGCAGACCAAGTGATTGGTTTCATAGAACAGCAACGAATGAGGGGGCTATGGGGACAATGCGCGATTCATAGATACACCTCAATCCAGAATAATTCCTGAAGTGATTCGTGGCTATTGCTAACCCGATCGCGACACTGGTGAAACAAACCGTATTTTGGCGGGTAATCAGCGATGAATGCCTGGGAGACAGACAACTTTTGGTATAAATTGTGACAAAATTCCATGCGGTTGAACCAGCGTTGGTGCTACGATCGAGGCAAAATTAGCTTCAATCTTAAGTCCGTCCTACGAAATCACCGCTTGCCCCTTGACTGAACTGGAGCAGTTATCAGCTTCTCTACGAAAAACGGTGCTAAGTTGGGGAGCAAGGGATAATGTAAACAGATTTAACTATTAGACGACTGCTATCCTGCGTTACATATCCTGCGTTACAGAATATGCCAGTCGAGCCGAAGAGGCGATTTCTAGATTATTCTGAAGCCACTCGCTCCTACTGTCGTCGCGATCGGTTCCAGCCATCACCCTTATTTAACCGACTAAACCGAGATGCATGATGGAACTATTGGAAATATCCTGATTGTGGATGATTTACCTGACAACTTGCATCTGTTGTCTAAAATTCTGACTCGTCAGGGCTATGAGGTGCAGGCGGTTGGCAGTGGTCAAATGGCGATCGCCGCAGTGCAGACCAAGCTACCGGATTTGATTCTGCTGGATATCTGTATGCCAGAAATGGATGGCTATGAAGTCTGCCAGCAGTTGAAGCAGGATGCTCGCACTCAGGACATTCCGATTATCTTCATTAGTGCGTTGGATGAGTTAGGGGATAAGGTCAAAGCATTTAAAACCGGCGGTGTAGACTACATTACCAAGCCATTTCAGATTGCTGAAGTGGTGGTGCGGGTCAGAACCCACATCACGTTGCGCCATCTGCAACAGCAATTACAACGGCAAAATGCCTTGCTGCAACAGGAAGTCTGCGATCGCCTTGCTGCTGAAGCAGCTCTCCAGGCTGCCAATCAGGAACTGCAACGACTGGCCCATTTAGATGGCTTGACCCAGGTGGCAAATCGTCGGTGCTTTGATGATTATCTGGCGCAGGAGTGGCGACGGTTAGCGCGAGAACAGTTGCCCCTGTCTTTGATCCTGTGTGATGTTGATTTTTTCAAACAGTACAACGATAGTTATGGGCATCAGGTGGGAGATACCTGTTTATGCCAGATTGCTAATGCCATTCGGGCGGCAATTAATCGTCCGGCGGATCTGGTGGCTCGCTATGGGGGAGAAGAGTTTGCGGTCATTTTGCCGAATACGCCCCGATCGGGGGCAGTGCAGGTAGGGCAGCGGATTCAAGCCCAGGTTGCCCAACTTCAAATTGTTCATATTGGCTCCGAGATTAGTCAGTTTGTTACCCTCAGTTTGGGAATTGCCAGTGTGATTCCTCAACCAGACGGGGATATGGTGCCATTAATTACAGCCACCGATCGGGCACTGTATCACGCGAAATTGGCAGGACGCGATCGCATCGCGGTAGAAGAGATTCCGGTAGCGGAGAGCCATTCCTCCTATCAGCCAGTGATTGTGGAAGCATGAAGCAAGTTCTCAGACGATCGTTATTGATGTTGCTGGCACTGCTGCTCAGTTGGAATTTAGGGATAGGGGTAGCTCTAGCAGGGGCGTTGAGCGATCGAGTCGCTCAATTTCCGCACTGGCAAACCCTACCACCCCTGACGGCGGCTCAAGGAGATTTGACCTATCCCGAGTGGTTGGCTGGTACCTGGACTGTCAGCACGACGCTGGTAGATTTAGTGGCACCTCTCGCACCGGAACTAACCACACCAGGCTTTGAGAGTAACCGTGTCTATCTGAATCAGCCGATCGACTTCCAGGCTCGGTTTATTTCGGCTAGTCCTGTCAAGTCTGATCGCCGCTTCTTGGCTTTACCGCTTCAGCGCGATCCTGGTTCACCTGCGATCGTTGCCGATCGGGCGTTTAATGGCTTGAATCTAGCCAGGGCATATTTGCAGTCTGAGCAAGCTGAATCTCCTGTACTAGCGGTCAAAGTAGATCCAGCAAATCCCAATCGGCAAATTACGTTGCTGCGCCCCGATCGGCAGTTAGTCTCTACCGTCACCGCGCGGGCAACCGAAGCACCAACTCCCGATCGATATATGACGACAGAATTGTTCCAGCAGGAATTTCGGGGACTGCCGCAACCTTATTTCAATCGGGTGGAAACGACGACCGATTACCACCGTCAAGCCACAGGGACGAAGACAGGTCAACCTGCGATCGTGGCGGATCAAATCACGGCGATCTATCTCTCGCCTCAAGACCCCAATTACTTTCAAGCGGGCGATCGTCCGGTTGCCCTGTATCGCTATCGCTTAGAGTTTCGGCAATAAACAAAAGCAGGGACGAATACCAGATCCGCCCCCGCATTAACCAGAATCACTAAGTCATCTGGCGTGGCTTACACAGAAATCGGATGCTTGCCTTCCGTTTGCGATCGATACTCTCTGCCCAATTGGTCAACATGCTCCTCGATCACTTTTTCACTGGGAACACCGCCCGCGTTGACCGTCTTTTGATACTGGAAGTACCGGGCATCTGACGGCAGTTGTTCCACGGGCACAAACTCAGTATCTAGACCGGTGAGATTCACCTGTTGCTCTAATACCCGGCGAATGTATTCCTTGTTTTGTTCAAACAGGACGGGTTCGGGCAGTTGCTTCGGCAGAAATTCCTCTGGATCGCGGCGATCGTATTGCCGCAGTAGCTCACAGGCAAGCCGGAGATGTTCTAGCTCCATATTGAGATGCAGTTCCCACAGTTGCTTAATCCGAGGATCGGATTCCTGCTGCATGAAGGAGTAATACAGGTAGCACTCGTTGTACTGATGTAGTACCTCTTGCTCAAACCAGGATGCCCGTGGATCTAACAGCGATTCGTAATGGGTGACATGCTGCTCTTCAATTTGGGCAATTTCCAGATATAGCCCCCGCGCTAAGGGGTTGAGGGGTCGGTTGCCGACGTTCATGTAGTAGTTCATGGTTTGCTGCTCTGAGGCAACTAGCGTCAGCACATGCAACAGCGACAGGGGATCGGCTTTGGTGCGATCGCTGGGACGACGCATATCATCATAGGGATGGCGATGTTCGGCTGCCGTTGCCCGACCGGGCATAATTTCCGTCAGTCGTCCGGTGATCTCCTCGGCTTTCTTGCCTTCCAGCATTTCCAGCAGGTTGGCATAGCGATAGAGGTGATCAAAGTCCTCTAGCAGCCCAAACTCAAACGCCTGCCGTAAATAGGGATCGGGTTCTGTCCGCGCCAGATAGGCTGTCAGATCCACGGCAACCTGTTCATAGCCGATCGTCACCTCTAGCGTCGATTCATTACCGGGAGTCAACCAGTTCACGGCTTTTTGCTGTTGCTGCTCGATCCGTCGGGTCATTGCCAGATACTTACGGATCTCTGGGTCATCGGTGTGGCGAGCAAATTGATGCGAGAAGAAAATTGATTCTGTCTCAATCCCATTCATCGTGATCACCCGAGTCCGGGTATAGGGATCGACATGATTTTTGTCATACGGTTGAACATTTAGTTCTGACCAATTCCGCAATTGGCGATCGAGCGGAATACCCCGTTCGGTCAGAGGGTTAAAACTCATTGTGGTACCTCGTTAGATAAATCGTGCTACAGCCTGGTTAAATTCGTCCTTTCAGGGTAGCGATCCGCTAGGAGGGAAACCGTCTATCTGGGGTAATGAGCTTATTTAGCCTACGATGTGCCTGCGATTACTTTCCTGCTTGCTAGGCTTGCAATAGTCGTTTGAGTCTGTACCATTGGGCGAACCAGGTGTGACAGCATCACAGATGGCTACCACTGTTGTAGTGGCAGGATTTCCTGGCTCCTGGAATAACCAAATTTCACCCAATGTCTAGCCGTTATTGGCTTTTCCTCTCAATCGGTATGTAATTTAGACTTTCGCTTCCAGCGCTTTGAGGTATTCCGTATTCACGCCCGATTCACGGGAGAGGGCAATTTTGCCAGTCCGGGCAATTTCCCGAATGCCAAATTTATTCAACACCTGGACGATCGCAACCATTTTGCCTGGATCACCAACCACTTCCAGCGTCAGGGAATCCTCTGCCACATCCACCACCCGCGCCCGGAAAATCTGAGCCAATTCAACAATCTCCGATCGAGTCGAACTGGTCGCATTCACCTTCATTAGCATCAGTTCCCGTTCCACACAGGGCACTTCGGTAATGTCCTGCACTTTCAGCACATTGATCAGCTTGTAGAGTTGCTTGGTCAATTGCTCGATCACATGATCGTCCCCTGGGACTACCATCGTGATGCGGGAAACCCCGAGTTGTTCTGCTGGCCCCACCGCTAAACTTTCAATATTAAATCCCCGGCGGGCAAACAGCCCTGCAATGCGGGTGAGCACTCCAGCTTCATCTTCAACCAGAACAGATAGCGTATGTTTCATTGCCGTCGCGTTAAGAGAATGTGCCTCGATCTAGGTTAGGGGCAAATCTTATTCTATCCTGCTAGACTGCGATCGTTGCCATCCGTTCTGTGTCAGATGGGCTTTTCCAGGGCAATTGTCAGCAAGTGCTTACCAAACTCCCCGCTTACCACTCGGTCTTACTGTCATCCAGTTGACCCGCGCCTGGGCTAACTGTTCCTCAGTCAACTTCGCCCCGGATAGATTGGCTCCGCACAGATTGGCTCCCCGCAGGTTGGCGTTTAGCAGATGTGCCCCGCGTAAATCGGCTCCTCGCAGATCGGCTCCTTGCAGATCGGCATAGCTGAAGTAAGCGTCTCCTAAACTCGCATCCCGGAAATTGGCATGGGTTAAATCGGCTCGTCCAAACCGCGCACTGATTAAATTAGCCCCCTGGAAGTTAATCTTACTCAGCTTGGAATTGTGAAAATCTACTCCTGGCATATTGGCTTTAGGCAGAGACAGCGATCGTAGATCGTGATCGGTAAAATCCCGTCGCCCTTTAGCATAGTAACTTTGCACTGCATCCGCATCGAGGCGGGCGGGGGGTTTGGTCTTTTCGCCCGTGAAGTCCTTGCCTCGCCCGATCGAGCCCCGGGTATTCATAGACATCCCGCCACCCGAGGGGGGTAAGGTGCGACTGCGGGCAATTCCGGCGGCTAGATTGCTGGTTGAGTCAGGGCGTTGCCGGGAGCGAATCGCCATTGCTGCCCGACTAAAGGGGGAAGAGGCGGTGCCACCACCTCCAGAGTCAGGCCCAGAACGGTAATCAGGTTTGCGACCGGGAGCTTGGTTTGCCTTGGCAGAGGTCATGCTATTTTGCAGACTTTCCAGGTAAGGTTCCAAATCCAGATCACGAAAGATATGATCGGCAGTTTGATAGCGTTGCTTGACCGAGATTTCTAGCATCTTGGTTAGCACTGTAGAGAAGTGGTCGCTGATATGGACATGCCGTTTCCACAGCAATTCGCCCGTTGTCGGATCGTAGTCTAAATCCTTAGGCGACTTCCCACTGAGCAAATAAACACAGGTCACACCCAAAGCATAGATATCGCTGGCTGGCACAGGACGCATTGCCATTTGTTCGGGCGGGGCAAAGCCAGGAGTCCCGATCGCATAGGAGGTTAATGCGGTTTGTTCGGAGGTACTGGCGGCTCCCTGGTTCTGATACTTTACGGCTCCAAAGTCGATCAGTACCAGTTTGCAGTCCTGTGCCCGTCGAATAATATTGGCAGGTTTAATATCGCGATGAATTACTTTTTGAGAATGAATATACTCTAAAACCGGCAAAATTTCGC
This sequence comes from Pantanalinema rosaneae CENA516, assembly GCF_050753385.1. Lineage (NCBI taxonomy): Bacteria > Bacillati > Cyanobacteriota > Cyanophyceae > Leptolyngbyales > Leptolyngbyaceae > Pantanalinema > Pantanalinema rosaneae. Next base: position 18,735 of record NZ_JBLZFZ010000054.1, on the reverse strand, counting down.
TAAGAAACTGTTTGACCCCCGCCTCACTCAATGGGCCCGATCGCTTAATTTCTTGCTGGAGGGTTGCCCCGCTCACATATTCTTGGACGAGATAAAATTCTTGATTCGCTTCAAAGTAATCTAGCAATCGGGGGACTTGCGGGTGGTTGCCAATTCTCCCGAGCGTTTCGGCTTCCCGTTGAAACAGATCGCGTGCCATCTGCATCATGTGGGGAGCAGTAGCATTGGGACGCAATTGTTTAATGACACAATTGGGATGACCAGGGAGCGATTCATCGATCGCCAGAAATGTTGCACCAAACCCACCTTGCCCCAATGCTTGCATGATCCGATAGCGATCGCGGAGCAGCAATTTGGAGCCACAAGCCTGACACGATTCAGTGTGGGTAAGGTTTTGCGGATTAGGACAGGCTGGATTTAGGCAGTAGCTCATTCAGCAAGACTCGCTTTAACGTTAACTACCGGGACATTTACCCTAGTTTTATTATCTGAGCAGAACCCCTAATTTGGGTGTGTTGTTACTGCGGGAAAGCCCTTGAAGAGTTGCTAAAGCTACGCGGTTTCAGCTTTAAGCCTAGATGAATACCCATGAATTCACGGATATCTCATGATCTCCAAGATACACCCTTGTTATTAATTTGCCCAAAACTCGCCGTTTCGCAACATGGCTTTCCTCTAATCCTATCTATACGGTAATACCGAGGAAAACGGGGTACTTCCGAACATTTATATATAAAGAGATATTGTCCCCTTTCTTCAGAATTCTGTTAAGTAGGGTGAGGCTCCTACCAGGGGGCAGTAAAGGTTGAGATAAAAACTGCGATCGCCAGATGGCAAAGGAGATGCTCTTGCCTCCCTTGCCATCCCGTCAGGTGATCAGGTACTGGTGCTCATCCCGGCAGGGGTCGTGTTCCCTGGCGATGGGATTACTCTTTCCCTTTCTCCTTAGACTTAGAGGTTGAAGCAACATGTAATTCCTTCAACTGTTTGGTATCTACCCCCGATGGCGCACCCGTCAAGAGACAGCGAGCCTGTTGGGTTTTGGGGAAGGCGATCGCATCTCGAATCGATTCTTCGCCGGATAATAGCATCACCCAACGGTCTAAACCATAGGCAATACCACCGTGGGGCGGAGTGCCATATTCAAAGGCTTCCAATAAGAAGCCAAACTTGTTCCGAGCTTCTTCCGGCGATAAGCCAATCAGTTCAAACACTTGGGATTGCAACTCGGGTTGGAAGATCCGCACACTCCCGCCTCCAGCTTCAAACCCGTTGTAAACCAGGTCGTATGCTTGGGTACGAGCAGTTTTTAAGTCGGCTAGATCGTCAGGATGGGGGGCAGTAAACGGATGGTGTAAGGCTTCCAGGCGCTTCTCGTCGGCATTCCACTCGAACATGGGGAAGTCTGTCACCCACAGCAGATTGATCTGGTTTGGATCAATTAAGTTCAGTTCCCGACCGAGACACTGACGTAGACGATCGAGGGTTTTGTTTACCGTTGCTGTATCTCCGGCTCCGAACAGTAACAGATGACCAGCCTGGGCATTGGTGCGACTCAGGATTGCTTGCTTTTGCTCATCGGTCAGATTGTCTTTAATCGCGCCGATCGTGTCAATTTCACCGTTTTCCCGCACCCGGATGTAGGCTAGACCCTTTGCCCCCGCTTCCGTTGCTTCTTTGAATAAATCACCACCGGGTTTGATCCGGACGTTGGAGATCAGATCATTGCCACCAGGAATCGGCAGAATTTTGACAATTCCCCCTTTGGCGATCGCATCGGCAAACACTTTGAAGCCAGATCCCTGCATGACATCAGAGACATCGACTAGCTCCAGATCAAAGCGGGTGTCAGGCTTATCGGAACCATAGCGATCCATCGCTTCCGCGTAGGTCAGACGGGGGAAGGGACGGGGAATTTCGATGCCCTTTAAAGTCTGGAAAATATGACAAACTAGCCCTTCGTTCAGGTTAAGAATTTCCTCCTGGGTCATGAAACTCATTTCCATGTCCAGTTGAGTAAATTCGGGTTGGCGATCGGCTCGCAGGTCTTCATCCCGGAAACAGCGGGCAATTTGATAGTAGCGATCGCACCCCGCCACCATCAATAATTGCTTAAATAACTGGGGTGACTGGGGTAAAGCAAACCACTCACCGGGATTGACTCGCGAAGGCACTAAATAATCTCTGGCTCCTTCGGGAGTGGAACGGGTGAGGATCGGAGTCTCCACCTCCATAAAACCTTCCTGATCTTCCAGGTAGCGACGAATAGCTTTGACTAATTCATGCCGCAACTTGAGATTGCTACTCATCCGCTCCCGGCGCAAATCGAGGTAACGGTATTTCAGCCGCAAATCTTCCCGGACAGCTTCGGTTTCAGCAGTAGACACCTGGAACGGTAATTGCTTCCGTACCGCGTTGAGAATTTCGATCTGATCCGCGTAAATTTCAATTTCTCCCGTGTCAAGGCGAGGATTGAGGGACTCATCCGGGCGCTTCGTTACCCGACCAGAAATTTTGACGACATACTCGTTGCGTAAACCCTCGGCTTGACTGTAGGACTCTGGGGTACGTTCGGGGTCGCTGACGATTTGGACAATGCCACTGCGATCGCGCAAATCAATAAAGATCACGCCCCCATGATCGCGGCGGCGATCGACCCATCCACACAAGGTCACGGTTTTTCCAATGTGTTCTGCTCGTACTTGACCGCAATAATGGGTTCGCATGGCTCCTGAAATCGTTGGCTGAAGTGGGTAATCAATCGGAATTTGCTTAGTCTAACGACTACAAAAGGCAATGAACACTTTCACTGCCTTCTCTTTAATGATTTATGGTGAAAACTTTCCCATTATGCCGTATCCCGACTGCCGTTTCGATCGTTCCCTGACAAATTCAGCCATCTAAATCCGGTTCAATCCCCAGCGATCGCAGTTGAGCAATTAACCGTTCAGTTTTTTGTCGTTCCTGTTGTACTAAGTCGGCTTCTCGCTCTAAGGGCGTGGGAATCCAGTTGCCTGAAGCGTCAAACCAGCGCAGCCATTGCCGATCGACACCTCGATATACGCCTTCCCAAATCCCGATGCCTAACTTAAGGTCACTGAGCCAGAACCGAGGTTGGGGCAGGTCTGTGACTTCGGTATAGTGCCAACCTTCTAAATGGAAGAAGCGCGGGATATTGGTATAGCGGTCAAACACGATGTAGTACGGGACTCGTAGCAAGCGTTCGTATACCTCCCATTTCGATGGTGGTTGATTCACCTCCCGTAGGGTTTGCCCCAAGTCTTCTTTCTCTGTGCCAGGAGAGAGTAATTCGACCACAACGATCGGGCTAACCCCCTCCTGCCAGATCACATAACTCATCCGCAGATCGTGCTGTTCATACAACCGGGGGACACCGACCACCCCAAACCAATCGGGACGTTTATACCAACCCAAGTTGCGGACATCGTAGTAGAGATTCAGGTCACTACCTGTAAACACTTGATCGGCGGGATAGTCAGGGGGTAAGAACGTTTCTTCCAGCAACCGGGGTTGGAGGAGATGGAATTCATCGGGCAAGCCAGGTTCCTCCGCCGATTCACTCGGCAGGTCATACATGGTGGGTAAGTAATCTTTGGGAGGGCGAGGCGGCTCAGGGTGGTACATCGGTCGTCCTCGGTAGCGATCTGCCTCTATTATCAATGCTGTTCAAGGAATCCTGAGTTGACGGGATGACCTAAAAAAGTTGCCGATCCTTCCAATATGCTGGAAAAGATCGGCATCAGATTCGCGATGAAGGTAAACGTTAAGCGATCGCCATTTCAGCCTTCAGATCCGCACAGTAGGTATCGTAAACGCCATCCAGGAATTGCCATAGGGCATCCGCTGCCTGGGTAGCTGCATTCAGCACTTCGGCTTCCTTCTCGGGAGTGTCGGCATACTGTTCAATTAATGCCAATTCCGTTTCCGAGTGGGCAACATCCGCCGCCTGGTGAACGCTGAAGAAGCGATACTCATCGGGGTTATTCATGCCATAGAAGCGTTGTAGCCCATCGATCTTGGTGGTGGCGATCGCGGGAATTTGCGATTCGTAGGCGTAGAGTGCTGCCAAACCAGCATAGAACGAGGAGTTCAGGCAAACTTGCCGGAAGGTGTCCACCAGATGAGTGGTGGTAGCCAGAGGAGCGGTATTGGCTAGGTCCTCATCGGTAGCGCCCAGAGCCAGGGCAAACTTCCGCCAGAGCGCCGGATGGTTTTGGTTGCCCCGTTCTTCTTCGATCAGGTTTTCTAGAATTTCTTGGCGAACCGCGATCGAATTATTGAAGTGAGGAGTATTGAAGTGGACAGCACTCAGGTAAGTCGGGAATGCCAGGACATTCTGAAAATACTGAACTGCATACTGTTTAAGCTGTTCCTGGGTCAGTTTCCCTTCCGTCCAGGCAACATAGAATGCATGTTTCAGCAGGTGCTTTTGCTCAACTACGGCTTGTAACTGTTCGCGCAGCACGATGAATCCTCCATCTATTGAGTAATGCCAAAAAGTGCCAATAAAGCACTGTTTACCAACAATACACTATCCGCTTGAAACTCCCGCAGTGGGCGGTAGGCTACCCGATCGCACGACAACCGATCAAGCCAACTCAAGTCTCTGCTTTTTTGCGAGTCCCGGCGCTGGCGGTAGTAGTTTTCTTAGTTGTGGTTTTCTTTGCTGCTGTTTTAGTCGTGCTGGCTTTTTTCGTTGTCGTTGACTTTTTCTTGGTCGTGGTTTCTGGGGTATCGTCTTCGCTGCTTGCCTCAGCGGCTTTACGGCTCTTGGTCGATTTACTGGACTTTTTGCTGCTGGCTTTGGCGGCTAGAGCTTCTAAGGCAATTTCCAGCGTGATTGATTCTACGGTCTGACCTTCAGGCAAAGAGGCGTTAACTTTCCCATGCTTAATGTAATTGCCGTAGGGCCCCTCGTAGATGTTGACGGGTTCGCCATCTTTGGGGTGGGCACCCAATTCTCGCAGGGGAGCCTTGGATTTGCCACGACCGCCGCGAGTGGCTTTGGGTTCGGCAAGGAGGGCTAAGGCACGATCGAAGTCGATCGTCAGCACATCATCTCCAGCCTTCAGCGATCGATATTCCTTACCGTTTTTCCCCTGGTCATGAAGGATGTAAGGCCCGAACCGCCCCAGGCTTGCCTGGATTTTCCCCCCGGTTTCCGGATGGATCCCCAAGTTGCGGGGCAATGCCAGCAACCCGACTGCCATTTCCAGCGTCACGTTATCGAGGGTGACTCCTTTGGGCAGAGATGCCCGTTTGGGCTTGGGATTCTCATCCGTGGCATCGCCCAGTTGCACGTAGGGCCCATACGCGCCAATCAGCAAATAGATCGGTTCCCCGGTTTCGGGATGGAAGCCAACTTTATCGGGACCTTCAGTTTTTTGCCGTAACAAGGTTTCAACTTGTTCTGGATCTAAATCGGAGGGCGTGAGGTCTTTGGGAATCGAGGCTTTCACCTGCCCCTCTTCGCCATCCACTTCCAAATAAGCCCCAAATCGACCAATCCGCACTTTAGCCGCCAGATTTTCCAGTTCGACGGTGCGAGCCTGGTTGGGATCAATCTGGCTCTCCTGTTCCTTCACCTGAGTTTCCAAACCCTGTTTGCCCAGGTAAAACTCTTGCAAGTAAGGGAGCCATTTGGCTTCTCCAGTGGAAATCTCGTCCAGGGTTTGCTCCATCTTTGCTGTAAAGCTGGCATCGACTAAATCAGGAAAATATTTTTCCAGCAGTGAGGTAACGGCAAAGGCGGTAAACGTGGGAACTAACGCATTACTAACCATTTGGGCATAGCCCCGATCGATGATCGTGCCAATAATGCTGGCGTAGGTACTGGGACGACCAATGCCTTCACTTTCCAGGGTCTTAACGAGGGAGGCTTCGGTGTATCGGGCGGGCGGTTGGGTTTCATGCCCGATCGCCTCTAGGTCGGTACAGGCTGGCGTATCGCCAATCTCCAGCCGAGGCAGGATCACCTCTTGATCTTCGATCGCGGCATCGGGATCATCTGACCCTTCTACATAGGCGCGGAAGAAACCTGGGAAATCAATCCGCTTGCCCGAGGCTCGGAAGCCCGCATCCTCGACCTGGATCTGCATTGTGATATTGGTTTGGCGAGCTTCTGCCATCTGGGTGGCGACGGTGCGTTTCCAGATCAGGTCATATAACCGCAGTTCCCGATCCTTTAGTCCCGTTTGCTTGGGAGTTCGGAAGCTACTTCCCGCCGGACGGATCGCTTCGTGGGCTTCCTGTGCCCCCTTACTCTTGGTGGAATATTGCCGGGGTTGGGGACTCAAGTAATCGGTGCCATACTTTTCTTCCACGCAGGCTCGGGCGGCGGCGATCGCCTGTTGGGACAGGTTCACGGAGTCAGTCCGCATGTAGGTGATATAACCCTGCTCATACAGGCTCTGGGCGACCCGCATGGTTTCTCGGGCTGAGAGTCCCAGTTTGCGGTTGGCTTCCTGCTGTAAGGTCGAGGTAGTAAAGGGTGGTGACGGTTTGCGGGTAACGGGACGTTCCTCTAGGTTCGTGACTGTCCAGGCACGATCTCGAATGCGATCGGCTAAGGTTCTAGCTTCGGCTTCATTCAGCAGCGTCACACTGCGTCCGGCAATAATTTGCCCTGTGGCTTCATCAAAGTCGGCACCCGTAGCCACTTTGATCCCAGCTAAACTGATTAACCGCGCCTCGAAGGAGCCTTGAGCTTCCGGGGTATCTCCTCGCGCTTCCAGGGTGGCTTTTAAATCCCAATAGCTGCCTTTATGGAAGGCACGACGCTGGCGTTCGCGTTTGACCAATAACCGCACCGCCACGGATTGTACCCGTCCGGCAGAGAGTCCAAAGGCAATCTTTTTCCACAGCAGTGGCGAGAGGGTATAGCCCACCAGGCGATCGAGAATCCGCCGAGTTTCCTGTGCCCGGACTAACCGCTCATCCACCTCCCGACAGTTTTGGATGGCTTCTTGAATGGCTTCCTGGGTAATTTCGTGGAACACCATGCGTTTGGTGGGCACTTTGGGTTGCAGAAGTTGCAAGAGATGCCAGCTAATGCTTTCACCTTCCCGGTCTTCGTCCGTTGCCAGTACCAGTTCGTCAGCCTGCTTCAGGGCATCTTTCAATTCTTTGACGATTTTTTTCTTGTCCTGCGGTACAACATACAGGGGTTCAAAATTGTTTTCGACGTTTACCCCTAGCTGTGCCCACTTTTCCCCCTTGGCGCTGGCAGGAATTTCGCTAGCGGATTGCGGTAGATCGCGAACATGCCCCATCGAGGCTTCAACGCGATAGCCGGATGGCAAATAGTTGCGAATGGTGCGGGCTTTGGTCGGGGATTCAACAATGACAAGGGTGGACATGGGCTTGGTTGTAGGCGGCAATAACGGTCGTGCAGTCAAATGACATTATCAATAACGGGCGGCTGAAGTCACCAGTGGTTCTGATCTCTACTTATAGCCAATATTGATGGAATCGTTCGGTTTCCGAAAGGTTTCTGGGAGCAAGTTTATTCACACGGTATACCGGGAGGCGGGATGAAACGGTGATCTGAGGACGATCGCGATCGTACCCATTTCAATCATTGGTTTAAGAAATGTAGACATGGATCATTCGCTTCTTGCCGTGTGAATCGGGATCATCGGGATATCTCCAGAGACAGCCTTGCATAATTCCTTACGAAATTCAAATTAAACGGCGATTGGGAGGGCAGCAATGCTCGAAACTGGGCTGGATCATCGCCCGGATGCAGCAATAGAGACAATGCTCCTATAACTTATCAAACTTTCTATAACAGACAATTGGGGCGATCGGGAAGGTGAGTACCCATCTGGAAAGTTGACTAGATCAAGATAAAGGCGGTTTCAAGTCGCAGTCCTCTTCTGGTGTAAGCGCAGAGGGAGACGGTTGTAAAGGAGGATTGCGCGGTAAAATCCACTGTAGTGAATGGCGAGAACTTCAAGCCCAATTTATGGGCAAGAGGTTTGGTCATAAATTTCGTAAATAGTCGATTCGGACAACCCTCATGGATTTTGCCAGTCTCGCTGCCCAGCTTAACACTGGAACCATCCTGCCAGAGCTAATTGTCATTGCCACCCTACTATTGGTGGTAGTTGGCGATTTGATTGTGGGGCGCACAGCTTCCGCTAGCTGGACTCCCTACCTCTCGATCGTGGGACTGTTAGCTGCTGTTGGTTCCCTCTACTACCAGTGGGATAGCAGTGATCCCATTTCGTTTCTGGGTAGTTTTAACAGTGATGCCCTGAGCCTTGTGTTTCGGGGTGTAATTGCGCTGTCGGCTGCCGTGACGATTCTGATGTCGGTACGGTATGTTGAACAGTCCGGTACATCGTTAGCTGAGTTTCTCACGATTTTGCTCACGGCTACCTTAGGCGGGATGTTCCTGTCGGGGGCGAATGAGTTAGTGATGATTTTTGTTTCCCTAGAAACCCTCAGTATTTCGTCTTATTTGCTAACCGGCTATACCAAACGTGACCCGCGATCGAATGAAGCTGCTCTGAAGTATTTGCTAATTGGGGCTTCTAGCTCAGCGATCTTCCTGTATGGTTCATCGTTGTTGTATGGCTTATCGGGTGGGAAAACGAACCTGAGTGAGATTGCTGCCGGGATCGCCAGTGCTGGATTAGGACAGTCGATCGGGTTGATTATTGCTCTGGTGTTTGTGATTGCCGGGATTGCCTTCAAAATTGCGGCGGTACCCTTTCATCAATGGACACCAGATGTCTATGAAGGCTCACCGACTCCAGTGGTCGCCTTTCTCTCGGTGGGCTCCAAGGCAGCGGGATTTGCGTTGGCAATTCGGTTGCTGGTAACGGCATTCCCACTGCTGACCGAGGAGTGGCATTTTGTCATGACGGCGCTGGCATTCCTGAGCATGATTCTGGGAAATGTGGTGGCGTTGGCGCAGACCAGTATGAAGCGACTGCTGGCGTACTCGTCGATCGGGCAAGCGGGCTTTGTCATGATCGGGTTGGTGATTGGGACAGATGCTGGATACTCCAGTATGCTGTTCTACCTGATTGCCTATCTGATGATGAACCTGGGCGCGTTTACCTGTGTGATTTTGTTCTCGTTGCGGACGGGAACGGATCAGATTAGTGAGTATGCCGGGTTATATCAGAAAGATCCGCTGCTAACCCTGGGCTTGAGTATTTGTCTACTGTCCCTGGGTGGTATTCCGCCGATGGTGGGGTTCTTTGGTAAGCTCTACCTGTTTTGGGCGGGTTGGCAGGCGGGAGCCTATGCTCTGGTGCTGTTAGGTCTGGTGACGAGTGTGATCTCGATTTACTATTACATTCGGGTTGTGAAGGCGATGGTAGTGAAGGAACCCCACGAAATGTCGGATGCGGTGAAAAACTACCCCGAAATTCGCTGGGATCAGCGCGGTATGCGATCGCTGCAAGTGGGTCTAATCATCTCGGTGATTGCTACTTCCCTGGCTGGTATTCTCTCGAACCCATTGTTTACCCTGGCAAATACCTCGGTAGCCAAGACTCCCATGCTGCAAGCGGCTAAGGTGACTTTAGAACAACCTGTCGTTCAGGAAAAGATTGCTCCTCTAGCTGACCTGAGCCTGAAGCTGTAATCAAATTCTGAATCAATTCAAGCGCGATCGCTGTTTCTGTTAAACGGCGATCGCTTTTGTTTTATCTAGCTCCCACATGAGATGATTGGGCTGCCATTTTAGAGGGTATTTGAAAAGGTGCTAGCTGTGATGTTAAGCACTCAGAGATCCCCCCTAGCCCCCTTTTTAAGGGGGAATCAGTCTCATAGTCCCCTTTTTTCTAGCGTTAGCGGCGCGGAGCGCGGGGATTTAGGAGGAAAGCCCAGTATTATATGCTTTTGTCTAATCTGTTAGACAGCATTCAGTAGCTCAAGAATAGATAGTTAAGCAATTGCTTGATCGCACCAAATGGCTACAGAAAATCATAGACAGCGTTTCGCACAACGATTTGGCACAATTAGCTAAAAGCGGTAGTTACGATCGCGTACCCATAAACTAATCGGCACCGCATGACCACTACTATCCACCTTGGCTTCCACCACAAACGCCTGGGGCTGACGTTGTACCTGGGAGATCGCTGTATTAATTTGCTGACGCTGATCCTCTGGCATGTAGTAGGTTTCCAACCCGTAGGTGACTTGCCAACCGTTATAGTTCCCTCGAATTGCCACTTGATTTGCAGTGAACTGATTGGGACGATCGCCACTAATCCGCACCGGCTTCCAGGGTTTTGGTGGTTGGGAATTGCTTTGGGCAGGAGCCTCTAACACCACATAAAAATCTCCACTGGCATGTTGATCTAACCACTTACCGCCAGGGAGTTTTTTCAACGCATTCACGTCAGAAATGTCATAACGCAGGGTTTGGGAATAGCCCCGCAGCAGATCATAGGGATCAACCGGAGCCGTTTGCAGCGTAATCGGTTTACCCGCGATCGAGGTATAGGCATCCTGCGCCGGAACCATGATAATCAGTGCCGCCTGAAATACCAGAGGCAACCAGAATCGCCAGATTGGAATTTGTCGGGGAGACTCTATGGCTGGAGCAGGTTGAGGGATGGGGGACTCAACGGGTGGATCAACTGGGTGATTGGGAGGTTGTGTAGTCATAGTTTACTCCTGTGACGATGTGGGTAGAGATGCCGGACGATCGGCCTTGATATTCCGCTCAAACCAAACGCCAGATGCCATTACGCCTAAGCCACACAAGGCAAAGACGATCGCTTTAATTAACAGCCCTGTGTCGTATTCCAGCATCCGGCTCAGAATGCCGAGTACCAGCAACACCATGCCGCCCCAGAATGTATGCCGACTTGCCAGCGCCAACCCATCCCGAATTAATCCCAATGCCAGGACAAATAGGATCAGGTTAAACACCAGCACTCCCAACCCCGGCAGGAAGGAATGGCAGAAAAATACGATCGTCATCAGGATTAAGGTCAGGGCGATCGTGCCACTGTTAATCGCCTTTTCCTGCACTCGCAACAAATCACGCCGCAACTGATAACTCAGATGTAACCACCCTAATCCCGCGACGATCGCCAGCAACGTGGCATCAATCAACGGTTGCCAGTGCCAATTTGCCAGAGCGCCATCCCGGTAGCCTGAGTAGTCTGTCCATAACCAACGGAAGGACAGGGAATAGGTGAGAATTCCCAGTACCCAAATCGATAAACTGCGGGCGATCGGCTGGAAGGGGTCAGTCGTCACTGTCCGGGATGCCAGGGCAGGTGTGGCGGTGAGGGACGTAGATAAGCGCTGCCAGATGCGATCACTGTATGCCCATAACAGTGCCACTGGTAGACCAAAGGCGATCGCAGGTAGCCAGCCACTGGTCACGATCCCACTGGATAATGGCTTGAGATTAAAGATTAATGAGGTGGCGATCGTGATTGCACTCAAGCCAAAGATCACCCGCGATCGACACCAATATGCCAATGGGACAAACACCATGCTAGTCACTAGAGGCATGTGTTGGACAATCAGGGATATCCAGGAAAACTGTTGCCAAAGTTGCCAGTTGAACCAACCACCGGAATAGCCGAGATTCACCAAAATTAGTGCCAGTACACCGAGCGAGGTTAGCCGCAGACTGTACGCCATCGCAGCAACTCCCAGTCCCCAAACCAGAAATAGCTCATACAGTTCGCCAGTTTGGTGAAACATTTGGGACATCAAGCCCATGTTCGCCCCCAGCAGCATCGCCCCCAGGATCAACAATGCCTGCCCCAGTCGTTGCTGTCCTTTCTGGGAGGCTGGTCGCCGCCATAGGTGAAATCCGATCGCGTTCACCCCGATAAAACAACTCAGCAAGACAACAACTTTGAACGATCGCGACCACTCTTGCCAGTTCGCCGCAACAAAGGTGATCGCCCCTAATCCTAAGAGAATCGCTCCTAAACCCATGAGGATGGCAACAAAGCGATTACTCGCCTCCCGCTCCAGGTGTTGGAATTGGTAGCGATCGGCTAACTTTTCATACAGAGCCGCATCAATTAATCCCTCTGCCCACCATTGTTCAGACTCTTGCCGTAACTGCCGTCGAAACTTTTCGGAAACCATTCATCGATCACCTCTCAACAGGGAGTGACAAGTCTCACCGCTAACCGCAAGGCGGTGTAGCGGGAGCTTCCAACCTCACGATTGAAAATTGCTGCTTCACGGGCAGAGTAACCTCTAAGCCTCCACAGCCAGCAAACGCTAGTCCAAGCGTCCGTTGTACCCGATTCAAGATGTTAATCCCTGAGTTCCAATCCCCGTCAATCACCAGTCCACAACAACAACTATGAACCCGGTCTTTCAGTGTTTTCTCAACTCGCTCCCCACAACTCGAACATTCAATGCTAGTGCCTCTAGCGTCACCTTCCACTGCCCACTTGCCGCGTTTGACCGCTACTGCTTGCAGGATATTCAGGAATGTGCCCCAAGCGGCATCCAAGATCGACTTAGCCAGTCGGGTTCTAGCCAGTCCTTTAATGTTCAAGCTCTCAAACGCAATCAAGTCATACGTGGCACACAACCAATGGGCGACCTGATAATGAAATTCTCTGCGCTGATGAGTGATATGCAAATGCAATCGCGCCACTTTGTTCGCCTGCTTTTGGTAGTTCTTAGACCCCTTCTGCATTCGAGCCAGATTGCGTTGCTGTCGAGCCAATCGGCTTTGAGCCTTCCGGTAAAACTGGGGAATCTTAACTGCCTGCCCGTCTGACGTTGCTAAAAACTTCTCCAACCCAACATCGATGCCAACCGCAGATTTGATTTCATCCACAGGTAACGGCGCTGGAACGGTGTCATCTTCCAGGCTAAAGCTGACATACCAGCCATCCGCCTTATGCAAAATAGTCGCTTGTTTGAGCGCAAATCCGTCAGGGGTTGGGCGATGCAGAATCACCTCAACGTCGCTAATCTTAGAAAGTTTTAAAACATTTCCGGTTAAGTGTGCTCCTGCTTTGGGGCAATTCACCCGTGGGAAGGTGAACGAAGATAAATCACCTCTCGTCTTAAAGCGAGGTCTGCCTCCTCTCTGACCATTTTTGTTGGGGATTAGCCAACGCTTCCAGGCTTTATCCAGCCTCATAAGATTCTGCTGTTGGCAGTCCGCATAGATGGCTTTGTAGTCTGGGAATAGTTGTTTCGTTTGGCGTAACTCCGATGCTTGGGTATAGTAATCAACCCTATTTGGCACATCCCCAACGGCTTCAGCCACCAGACTGCAACGGTCTATGGGCGAACGGGTTCGACTCAACCAATCCAATCGCTGACCGAGCGCATAATTCCAATGCCGACGCAGTAACTCACCCCAGAGCGCCATAGTTGCCGCTTGTTCTGGAGTGGGGTTGAGCCGGTACTGATAGGTGATTCTCATGGTACTATTGTACCGCAAAACGCAGTACACGGAACAATGAAAAACCTCACCATTAGAATTCCTGAGCCTGAGTTGGGAATCTTGAAAGCTTATTGTGAACAGGAAGGACGGAATCAAACAGATGTTCTTAGGGAATTCATTCGCAGCCTTAAGCGAAAAGTTAAAACCGAATATTAATGTGGGCAACCTGCGTGGCATCGAACCACTTGCTTGCCGCTCCTATCCCCCTCACTGCCAATTGGAGTACCAATGTGGCGGGAGTACCCCGGAGGTTTTGATGGATACTCCCAAGCTAAGTACAGGACAAAAAGCTTGAAAGATTGAGCAGGGTAGGGTTTCATCAGAATTACGACACTCATCAGAAACCCTATGAGCCAATATAGCGAATTAAGGCGAGTCCTCCAAGCCCAATTGAACTGGCATGGAGCCAGGATTTCATTTCTGGCTTTGTTTTTGTTAGCCTTGCTGAAAGTCAAAACGGTAAATTTAAGCGAACTATGTTTAGGCTTTGGCGGCAAGGCTTTGCCCGAATCGAGCTACAAGCGGTTGCAGCGCTTTTTTCGAGAGTTTGACCTGGATTACACCGAACTGGCGACCCTGTTGGTGAGTTGGATGCAAATTCCACCAGGGTGGGTGTTGAGCCTGGATCGCACGACCTGGAAATTCGGGAGTCATTGGCACAACATTTTGACCTTAGGCATTGTGCATGAAGGGGTTGCCTTCCCGATTCTGTGGTGGCTGTTGGATAAAAAAGGGAACTCCAACAGCGACGAGCGGATGCGGTTTATGGAAACCTTTGCCAAACGATTTCCCACCGCTCGGGTGAACTGCTTGTGTGCGGATCGCGAGTTCGTTGGCCAAGCCTGGGTGCGCTATCTCCTGCTCGAACCGGCTTTAGCCTTTCGCTTACGGATTCGGGACACCGACCAGATTGAGCACGATGGCAAGGTCCTGGCGGCGCGGGTCGTCTTTGCCCATCTGCAAGTCGGTCAATCTCAAAGACTCACTGGCACTTGCCGGGTCTGGGGTTATCCGGTTGCTGTGGAAGCCCTGCGACTTGAGGATGGGGAGTTACTCGTGGTCATTGCGCCCGTCCACACCCAGAATTTGGTTCAAGATTACGCCAAACGTTGGTCGATTGAAACCTTGTTTGGCATTTTCAAAACGCGGGGTTTCTGTCTGGAATCCACTCACTTCACCGATGCCGAGCGGTTGAGCAAGTTGTTCGCCTTGTTGACCTTAGCTTTATGTTGGGCCATGAAAACAGGCGTATGGTTGCATCAATGGCAGCCGATTGAGATGAAAAAACACGGTCGTCGTGCCAAAAGTTTGTTTCGCTTAGGATTCGATTATTTGCGCCATTTGGTGCTCAATCCATCTGCGTCTAATGGGTCCGACTTTTTGCAATCTCTACAACTTTTGTCCCGTACTTAGCTCCCAAGATACTCATGAGTTGAATTTTCTTTCTAGAAAATTAGACACTCCGGAATCTGGTTTGCGGATCACTCTGGCTAGTCATTGCAGACAGCGATATTTCTGCCCAGCCAGGCTCCTTGTTCCCAATCACCTGACGATCTGGCACATTTCTGCTTAAAGTTCCGCAACGATCGCCCCAACCGTCTACACTCAACAAAGGCAGGCGATTGCCTGGATAAATCGATTCAGTTCTTAATAATTGCTATGAGTACCCCACCGATCCAGTGGTATCCTGGTCACATTGCCAAAGCCGAGAAGGCTTTACGCGAACAGCTTAAGTTGGTGGATGTTGTGCTAGAAGTCCGTGATGCCCGAATTCCACTGACCACAGAGCATCCGCAACTGAAGCAATGGATCGGTAATAAAGAGCGGGTACTGGTGCTGAATCGAGTCGATATGATTCCGCCCCATGCTAAACAAGTCTGGACAGAGTGGTTTCAGGCAACGGGAGAAACGCCCCATTTTACGGATGCCCAACATGGCAAAGGGATTGAAGCGATCATCCAATCCGCCCAGGTGGTTGGCAAGCAGGTGAATCAGCGGCGGGCTAATCGAGGCATGTTACCGCGCCCGGTGCGTGCAGTGGTGATTGGATTCCCTAACGTGGGTAAGTCGGCATTAATTAATCGTCTGCTGAAGCGTCGGGTGGTAGATAGTGCCCGTCGGGCTGGAGTCACTCGTCAACTTCGCTGGGTGAGAATCTCCGATCAAATTGAACTGTTGGATGCTCCGGGTGTCCTGCCCTCTCGCCTGGAGGATCAGGAGGCGGCTCTGAAATTGGCGATATGCGACGACATTGGTGAGGCGGCTTACGACAACCAACGGGTCGCTGCTGCGTTCGTCGATCGCTTAAAAGCCCTGCAAGCGGATTCAACCTTACACACTCGATATCAGTTAGCCGTAGCGGATTTAACGGGTGAAGATTACCTGCATACCCTGGCAGACCACCGATATCAAGGCGATGTAGAACGCACTGCCTGTCAAATTCTGAATGATTTTCGCAAAGGACACCTCGGCGCGATCGCTCTAGAATACCCTCCCGAATAACTTCAATTTCTCACAAGTCACTCTTTGGAAGGAGAGCCGAATCAAGCATCAGACTGATTCATCCCAATGAACGGATTTATAGCCTGATAAGGAAATCTTTCATTAAGGGAGAAACTACATTATGCCACTTTACAAAATCAAAGACTTTGATTCTGATTATCGTAATGGTTCTGACTACGATGTCCTGTCCTACGATCTATATGCTGGCAATGATAAGGTCGGCTCAGTGGATGATTTACTTGTAGATGATCAAGGAAAGCTCCGTTATTTGGTCGTAAATACTGGCGTATGGATTTTTGGTAAGAAAGTATTATTACCGGTTGGGTTAGCGAATATTAACGGGAGCGATCGTCGCGTTTATACCGATGGTCTGACCCGGACTCAAGTTGAAGATCTGCCTGAATACCGGGATGATATGACCGTTGACTATGATCAAGAAGAACGGGTGCGTGGGATCTATCGTCCGATGGCAAGCTCCCGCATGAACCGCACAACGGCGGTGGATCAATCAGCCGCCCTCGATAGCTCGACCGCCCTGGGATCTACTCCCCTAGATAGCTCTGCTACGGCTTACAATCGCCCTGCTAGCTACGATCGCAACTCCTATCGCTATGACTATGATGCCAATCTCTACGATCTGAATGATCGCGACCATCAAAGTCTGCGCCTGTATGAAGAGCGGTTAATTGCGAACAAAACTCGGCGTAAAACGGGTGAGGTTGCCGTTGGTAAGCATGTAGAAACTGAAACAGCACATGTTTCTGTGCCGATCGAGCGCGAACGAGTGGTAATTGAACGGACTACACCGACCGATGCCAATGCCGTTGTTTCTCCGGATGCCCATGCCTTTGGTGAAGGGGAAGTGGCACGGGTAGAAGTCTACGAAGAAACTCCCGATATTCGCAAGGAAGCCTTTGTCCGGGAAGAAGTTCGGGTGCGGAAAGAAGTCGAGCGGGAAACCGTAGACGCGGAAGAAACCCTGCGCCGGGAACGCCTGGATATTAATAAGGATGGAAACCCTGTCCTAGAAGACTCTGAGCGCCGCCGCAACGATCGCATCTAGTCCAACAACTCACTGGAGTCAAACTTAACTTGACTCCACCAGGGCGGGGTTTGCCAGGGTTCAACCATTGGGGTTGAAGCACACCTGAAAACAAACCTCGTCCTTTGTGCTGTCCATCAACAACTACGCCAGGACAGTCATCCAGAGCCAACGTCATTTCAACCCTGTCATCACCTTACCTCAGTAACCATACTGGGCTGATATTTAAGCCGACTAATGCGGTTGATAAGTCAGCAGGTAGTAGACCGTCACCGTTGAACTAATCAGTAGCAGTGTAACTAGTAGCATGGTTGTACTGGTAGAAAAACACCCTAAAAATCACCCGTATGGGGGATGACTATAATTTACTTAGTTATCCTATCAGGAGGAGAGTGTCAAAGTAGCAAATTTGATCCGACAAATTGCTGAGTTTTTCGTGAAAAGGCAAGCTTTTTACTGATTTTTCTGTTACAGTTATAAGCTTTGCCAAAGCATACACTGTCATCTCAGTAATATCCGATACCCATGGATGGTAGTGTTTATTCGGTGGTACTGTTCGTGAACTGTCACAATCTGTTGAAAAGCGGTTCCCCGATCGGCTGACCGTCATCCCTTCGGCAAGAGTATGATGAGATACTGCACAGCAATCCAGTGGCTTCACTGGCATCTTGGCTGCCTGCTTCTTACCAACCCCTCTGTTTTCACTTTGGAACCAGGTGAAAATGGAGTATACGTCACCTGGGTGCGGATGTATGACCTGTTGTTTAAATCCTGAGTGCCAACAGCCCCAGAATCCTGATGATGCCGAGTTTTGTCTCAACTGTGGAGCCAAACTGATTCCTTTGCTTCGCAGTCGGTATCGGGTGGTACGTCCGATCGGGCAGGGTGGCTTTGGCAAAACCTACCTGGCCTTAGATGAAGATCGACTCAAAAGTCGCTGTGTGATTAAACAGTTTTCGCCGCAAGTCCAGGGTGGCTCCAAGTCGATCGAGAAAGCGGTGCAATTATTTGAGCAGGAAGCCGTCCGGCTGCACGAACTGGGCGAACACCCCCAAATTCCGACTCTATTAGCCTATTTTGAGCATGAGCAACGGCTTTACCTGGTGCAGCAATTTATCGAAGGTCAAACCCTACTCCAGGAGTTGTTATATCAAGGTAGTTTCAGCGAACAGCGGATTCGGGAAGTGCTGGTTGGGGTGTTACCTGTCCTCAAGTTCGTTCATGATCATCAGGTGATTCACCGCGACATCACCCCCTCCAATGTGATTCGGCGCAAAGCCGACAATAAATTGGTGCTGATTGATTTCGGGGTTGCCAAACTCCTATCAACCGCTACAGCCTCCTTACCCGGCACGAAAATTGGCACCGAAGGCTATGCCCCAATGGAACAAATTCGCAGCGGTCGTGCCTTTCCTGCCAGCGATATTTATAGCCTGGGAGCGACCTGCCTCTTTTTGATGACCCAAACCAAGCCCGATGATCTCTATGATCCCTTAGAAGGACGCTGGCTCTGGCGAGAACGGTTACAGCAACGCGGTGGCAAAATCAGCGAACCGATCGCCCAAATTCTCGACAAAATGCTGAAGGATTTGGTCAGTGAACGGTACCAATCCGCCGATGCCGTGATGCGAGACTTACGGCAAGCCCTCTCCCGCCCCCCAGCCACCTCCAATCCCAGCATGTTTAGTGGAGTGACTGCCAGCTATCCCACCTCCCATCCCCCCTCGTCGGCTCATTCTACCCCTGTCTCTTATACACATCT